>SSTA01000042.1 GCA_009469685.1 Azonexaceae bacterium
GCCGCCAAAGCGATCAGTTCCCCCACCACGCCACGCCACAGGCCGAGCAGCAGGGACGCCGCAATGATCGCGACGATCACCCAGTCGAACAGGGTCATGGCTTGGCCGCCACCACTCCCGAAACGCCGATGCGCTTCATCTTTTCCAAAGCCTTGTCCGCCGCCTCCCGATTGGGAAAGGGGCCGGCCCGCACACGAATCTTCCTGCCCTGCGGGGAATCGAGCGGTTCGGTATAGACGCGGATCCCCAGTTCCGTCAGCTTGGTCTTGAGCACTTTCACATTGCCCTCATTGGCAAAGGCGCCGATCAGGATGACCTGCTCCCCGCCGGCTGCGGCCGGCGGATTGGCCGGCTTGCCTTCGAGAATTGCCGCGGCCCGGCGCGCCTCGTTTTCGGGCGCCGGTTTGGTCGCAGGCTTTTCCGCTGCCTTGTCCATCGGCTTCTCGGCGGGCTTGACCGCTGCCTTCTCCGGCAGAGCTGGCGGCTTGACCGGTTCAGTCGGCTTGACCTCTGCGGGTTTCGCGTCGGCCGGCTTGGAACTCGCACCGGCGGCTGGCGCCGGCGGTCGGATTTCGGGGGCCGGAGCGGCCGCCGGCTTCTCCGCCGGACCGGCGAATCGGGGCGCAAACGCCTTCTCGTCCTGGCCGGGAATGCGAATTTCAACATCCTGGCTGGGCTGGCGCGGTTCGTGATCCATGATCATGGGCAAGACCACCGCCACCAGGGTGACGAAGGCGATGGCGCCGACCAGGCGGCGACGGGCTCGTTTCTTCAGGGGGAGTTGGGGGTCTGCTTCTTCCATGCGCTAACGGCGAACTCTGAGTGCCTCGAGGAGGCCGGCCACCGTATAGAACGATCCAAAGGCGACGATTCTATCACTTTCCCCCGCCCTGCCCCGGGCGGCTTCCAGGGCAGCAGCCGGCGAGGGGTGGCAGGAAATCTCGCCGCCCAGTTCCCCGGCAGCGATGAGGGCGGCCAGGGTTTCGGCGGATGCGCCCCGCGCCCCCCCCAGGGTGGCCGCGTACCAGGCGTCTACCTTGCCCTTGAGCGGCGCCAGGGTCCCCGCGATATCCTTGTCGGCCAGCATGCCGACGATGGCATGGGTACGGTCGAAGAAACCCATGGTCCCGAGGTTGTCGGCCAGAACCCGCACCGCCTGCGGATTGTGACCGACGTCGAGAACGATGGCCGGCCGGCCCGGGACTACCTGGAAGCGCCCCGGCAACTCGGTCTCGATGAGGCCGGGCCGAATGGCCTGCATGGTCACCGGCAATCGGTCGGCCAGGCTTTCCAGGGCGGCGAGGGCGACGGCGGCATTGGCAAGCTGGGTCGGCCCGCGCAGTCCGGGATAGGCCAGGGCGCGCTTCGTCGTCTTCCCGCGGGAGACGCCCCACCAGCGCCACTGCAGACGGTTTTCCGGATCGCGCTCGTATCCGAACTCGCGGCCGATGCAGCGGAGGTCGGCACCGATGACTGCAGCGTGATCGACGAGCGACTGCGGCGGCCGGGGATCGGCGCAGAAGGCCGGCCGCCCGGAGCGGAAGATGCCCGCCTTCTCGAAACCGATGGCTTCCCGGTCCGGGCCCAGCCACTCGGTATGGTCGAGATCGACGGTCGTGACGATGGCAACGTCGGGTTCGTAGGCATTGACGGCATCCAGGCGACCGCCCAGGCCGACTTCGAGAATCGCCGCCTCGACCCGGGACGCCGCAAACACTTCCCACGCCGCCAGGGTGCCGAATTCGAAATAGGTCAGGGCGACGCCCCCGGCCGCCTGACGGGCTGCCTCGACCCGGCCGAAGGCGTCGCAGAGGGCTTCGGCCGACGCGGGAATTCCGCCCACGCGCACCCGCTCGTTGTAGTCCAGCAGGTGGGGCGACGTGTAGCAGCCGACGCGATAACCGCCGCGCTGCAGAATGTTTTCCAGAAAGGCGCAGGTGGACCCCTTGCCATTGGTGCCCCCGACGACGATCACCGGACAGTGCTGCTCCTGGCCGAGGACCGCCTTGACCCGGTGGATGCGCTCCAGCCCCAGCTCGATTCCGGCCTGCCCCCGGGGATGCAGCCCCTCTAGGTGGGCAAGCCAGCGCGAGATCGGTGAGGAGCGAGGAGTGAGGAGCGAGGAGGAAGCCCCTGCCGCTACCGTCCGAACGGGGTCACTGCTCACCCTTCGCTCCCGACGCCACTCCCGTCACGCTGTTGCCGGCAGCTTTTGCAGGAGCGCGAGAAGTTGGGCGAGTTTGTCGCGCAGTTCGCGGCGGTCGATCACCAGGTCGACGGCACCCTTGTCGAGCAGGAATTCGGACCGCTGAAAGCCTTCGGGGAGCGTCTCGCGCACGGTCTGCTCGATGACCCGCGGACCGGCGAAGCCGATCAGCGCTCCCGGCTCGGCCAGGACGACGTCGCCGACGAAGGCGAAGGACGCAGACACACCGCCCATGGTGGGGTCGGTGAGGACTGAAAGGAAGGGTAGGCCCTTTTCCGAGAGTTTGGTCAGGGCGGCGGTGGTCTTGGCCATCTGCATGAGGGAAAAGAGTCCTTCCTGCATGCGGGCGCCACCAGACGCGGTGACGCAGATGAAGGGCATGTCGCCTTCCACTGCAATCTGGACGCCGCGCACGAAACGCTCGCCGAGGACGGACCCCATGGAGCCGCCCATGAATTCGAATTCGAAAGCGGCGATCACCGCAGGCAAGGTCTTGATCGCACCCTGCATAACCACCAGGGAATCGCTTTCATCGGTGGCCTGATTGGCCTCCATGAGGCGTTCGGGGTAGCGCTTGCTGTCCTTGAATTTGAGGCTGTCCACCGGGATGACCTCGGCGCCGATTTCGAAGCGTCCCTCGGGATCGAGGAGCATGTCGAGGCGCTGCCGGGCTCGCAGCCGGTTGTGGTAGCCGCACTTGGGGCAGACCTGGAGATTGTTTTCGAGGTCGGTGGCGTAGAGCACCGCCTCGCAGGAGGGACACTTGCTCCACAGACCCTCGGGCAGGGTCGACCGGCGGGCGTTGCCCTGCTCGCGCTTGATCTTGGGGGGAAGCAGCTTATTGAGCCAGCTCATGAATCATCCTCCGGCAGCGTCGACACCGCGACGCAGATTGGCAACGAGCGCTTTGACCTGGGCGCAGGCGGTTTCCGGGGTGGATCTTTCCAGTTCCTCGATGATCCGGCTGCCGACCACGACGGCATCGGCGAGGGCGGCAATGCGCCCCGCGGATTCGGCGTCGCGAATGCCGAATCCGACGCCCACGGGAAGGCCGGTCTTCTCGCGGATTTGCGGGATCCGCCGGGCGACGGCATCGATGTCCAGGTGTCCGGCCCCGGTGACCCCGGCGAGGGAGACGTAATA
>SSTA01000279.1 GCA_009469685.1 Azonexaceae bacterium
GAGCGGCTGCAGGCCGGCATTGCCTCCTTCAAGCGCCATTACACCGAAGTCAATGGCCAGCAGGCGGCCCTTTATCCGGGCGTCGTGGCGGGCTTGGACGCGTGGCGCGGAGCTGGGCTGAGGCTGGGCGTAGTGACCAACAAACCGGGGGAATTCACCGAGGCCCTGCTCGAGCGTCGTGGCCTTGCAGCATATTTCGACGTTGTGGTCTCGGGCGATACCACGCCCTTCAAGAAACCGAGTCCTGAACCCCTGCTCCATGCCTGCGCTTTGCTGGGCTCGGCTCCCGGCGAAAATCTCCACATCGGGGATTCTCAAAATGACATCGAGTCGGCACGGGCGGCAGGCTGTCCCGTGTTCTGCGTCCCTTACGGCTATAACGAAGGCCGGGCGGTGGACAGCGCCGATTGCGATGCGCTAGTATCCGACCTGCTTTCCGCCTTTGAGCGCGCCCGCGAATTCTGAACCGAAATCCACCCGAAATGACTGCTTTGCCTGACCGGAATCCTCAGCTCCGGCGCCCTGAAGGGGCCGCCGAGTCCTGGCGCCTTTGGCGCTCCTGAATCGTTCCGCGCCCGTTCACGGCGCTTCCGGCATTGCATCTCCCCGTCATTTTCGAGGTTCCTCATGACTGAAACCGAATTCAACGCCTTGGCGGCCCAAGGCTATAACCGGGTCGCCGTGACCCTGGAAACCTTCGCCGATCTCGACACCCCGCTGTCGATCTACCTCAAACTCGCCGACCAGCCCTACTCGTATCTCCTGGAATCGGTCCAAGGTGGCGAGCGCTTCGGACGCTATTCCTTCGTCGGCCTGGCGGCGGCCACCCGCATCGTCGTGCGCGGTCGCGACATTGCCGTTCATTGTGGCGAGACGGTCGTCGAGCGGGAGGAGGGGGGTGACCCCCTGGCCTTTGTGGGGCGTTATCTCGAACGCTTCCGCGTTGCTCCCGCAGTGGGGCTGCCCCGTTTTTGCGGGGGACTGGTCGGCTGCTTTGGCTACGACACCGTGCGCTACGTCGAATCCCGTCTTGCCCACGGGCCTCGCGGCGGCGATCTGGGCACGCCGGACGTCATCCTGCTGCTTTCGGAAGAAATCGCCGTCGTCGACAACCTCTCGGGCAAGCTGACTCTGGTGGTCTATGCCGAACCCGGAGTGCCCGGAGCCTATGCTCGGGCGCGGGCCCGGTTGAAGGAACTCCTCGCCCGGCTCCGGGCGCCGGTGGTCATCCCCGAAGGGGGGCCGCGGACTTCGGCGCCAGCCGTCTCCGGCTTTGGCGAGGATGCCTTCAAGGCGGCGGTGCGCCGGGCCAAGGACTACATCACCGAGGGCGACATCATGCAGGTGGTGGTCTCCCAGCGCCTGTCCAAGCCTTATTCGGCCGGCCCCATGGCGCTCTACCGCAGCCTGCGCAGCGTCAATCCGTCGCCCTACATGTTCTATTTCGACCTGGCCGATTTCCACGTGGTCGGCGCGTCGCCGGAAATCCTCGTGCGGCTCGAGGGGGACACCGTCACCGTGCGGCCCATCGCCGGCACCCGCAAACGGGGGACCTCGCAAGACGAAGACGTCGCCCTGGCCGCCGAGTTACTGGCGGACGAAAAGGAGCGCGCCGAACACGTCCAACTGCTCGATCTCGGGCGAAACGACTGCGGCCGCGTGGCCCGGGTCGGGACGGTACGCCTGACCGAGAACATGATGATCGAGCGCTATTCGCACGTGATGCACATCGTCTCCAATGTCGAAGGCAAGCTGCAATCCGGCCTCGACGCCCTCGACGTTCTGCGGGCCACCTTCCCGGCGGGGACGGTTTCCGGCGCCCCCAAGGTGCGAGCGATGGAAATCATCGATGAGCTCGAACCGGCCAAGCGCGGGCTTTACGCCGGGGCGGTGGGTTACCTGGGATTCCAGGGCGACATGGACCTGGCCATTGCCATCCGCACCGCGGTACTCAAGGACGGCCAACTGCACGTTCAGGCCGGTGCGGGCATCGTCGCCGATTCCGACCCCGAATCCGAGTGGCAGGAGACCTGCAACAAGGCCCGCGCCGTCCTGCGGGCGGCGGAACTGGCCGAACAAGGCCTCGACACCCGGATCGACTGATTCCGGATTCGTACC
>SSTA01000280.1 GCA_009469685.1 Azonexaceae bacterium
TGTTGACGGCCATCCAGAATTGACCCACTTGGCGGGGTAAATTGCATCGAAATTTGACCCACCTTTGATTGACTACCCTGCTGTGCATTCGGCGGGGGAAACGAGGAGTGATCAAAGTGGGCATGTTGGCCAAGATCAGGCGGATGCATTTCCGCGACCACCTGCCGTTGCGCGAGATTGCGCGGCAAACCGGGCTTGCCCGAAACACCATCCGCGACTGGCTGCGCAAGAAGGACGTCGTCGAGCCGCAGTACAAGCCGCGATCGGTCAGGAGCGTCGTTGATCCCTGGGCGGAGCAGCTCGGGCAGTGGCTGAAGACGGACGCGCATCGTCCGAAGCGGGATCGCCGCACCGCGCGGGCGATGTTCGAGGCGATCCGCACCCAAGGCTACGCCGGGAGCTACAACCGGGTGTGCGCCTTCATCAAGCGCTGGCGCACAGCAGAATCCGGCAAACCCGGTCCGGCCTACGTGCCGCTCACCTTCGCGCTCGGCGAAGCCTTCCAGTTCGACTGGAGCACCGAGTACGCCTTCATCGGCGGTCTGCGTCGCAAGCTGGACGTCGCACATACCAAGCTGTGCGCAAGCCGTGCCTTCTGGCTCACCGCCTACCCGACGCAAAGCCACGAGATGCTGTTCGATGCGCACACCCGCGCCTTCGCCGCCTTTGGCGGCGTGCCGCGCCGCGGCATCTACGACAACATGAAGACAGCCGTTGACAAGGTCGGGCGCGGCAAGGAACGCGACATCAACCCGCGCTTCTTCGCCCTGTGCGGTCATTACCTATTCGAGCCGGAGTTCTGCAACCGTGCCGCCGGCTGGGAGAAGGGGCGTGTCGAGAAGAACGTCCAGGACCGGCGCCGGCAGATCTGGCAGCACGCGAGCGAGCGGCGCTGGAAGGATCTCGATGAACTCAACGCCTGGCTCGGCGAGCAGTGCCGGCAGGCGTGGGCTGACATGGCGAACCCGGAATGGCCGGCCCTGACGATCGGCGAATTGCTGCAGGACGAACTCATGCAGATGCTGCCCAACCCGAAACCCTTCGACGGCTATGTCGAGAAGCCGGTCCGGGTCACCAGCACGGCGCTGATCCACTTCCAGCGCAACCGCTACAGCGTGCCCGCCGAACACGCTCACGCCGTGCTGAGCCTGCGCATCTACCCGACCGAACTGCGGCTCGTCGCCGACGGACAGGAGATCGCCCGCCATGTGCGCAGCTTCGAGCGCGATCAGACCATTTACGACTTCACCCACTACATCGGCGTCATCGACCGCAAGCCAGGCGCGCTCAGAAACGGCGCGCCGTTTGCCCAGATGCCCGAACCGCTCCTGCGCCTGCAGCGCCATCTGCTCAAGCAAAGCGGCGGCGACCGGGTGATGGCCGACGTGCTCGGCGCCATCCCACGCCATGGTCTGGAGGCAGTGCTGGTAGCCGCCGAACTGGCGCTCGAGTCCGGTCGCCCCAGTGGCGAGCATGTGCTGAACGTGCTTGCGCGGCTCAAGTCGGGTATGCCGCCGATCACGCCGGAGGCGACGACGCTCGCGGTGCGCGAGGAACCAAAGTCCGACGTGCATCGTTACGACCGCCTGCGCACGGAGGCCCGTCATGTCGATTGAACTGATCGGACGCCTCAAGGCCCTGAAGCTGCACGGCATGGCGCAGTGCTGGCCGGAGCTCGTCGCCAAGGCACGCCACAGCGACCTGCCGCCCGAACAGTGGATGAGCGAGCTGCTGGCAGCCGAAACCGCGGAGCGCGAAGTGCGCTCAATCGCCTACCAGATGACGGCTGCGCGCTTCCCCGCACATCGCGATCTGGCCGGCTTCGACTTTGCGCAGGCGAAGGTAGATGAAGCCTTGGTGCGCCGGCTCCACCGCGGTGACTTCATTGCCGCGGCCCACAACGTCGTCCTGATCGGCGGGCCGGGCACCGGCAAGACGCATCTGGCGACTGCCATCGGCATCGAGGCGATCCAGCATCTTGGGAAACGCGTGCGCTTCTTCTCGACGGTTGAACTGGTCAACGCCCTGGAACAGGAGAAGGCCCACGGCAAGGCGGGCCAGCTTGCCTACCGCCTGCTCTACGTCGACCTGGTGATTCTCGATGAACTGGGCTACCTGCCATTCAGCCAGGCCGGCGGCGCCTTGCTCTTCCACCTGCTCTCGAAGCTCTACGAGCACACCAGCGTGATGATCACGACCAACCTGTCGTTTGCCGAGTGGGACAGCGTCTTTGGCGACGCGAAGATGACCACCGCCATGCTCGACCGCCTGACCCACCACTGCCACATCGTCGAGACCGGCAACGAGTCGTGGCGCTTCAAGACGAGTACGGCCCGGCTGCAGCCGGCCCGTACTCGAAACCCCAAACCACAAGGAGATCCAACACCACAAACCGAACCCGACACCAACCCCGCGTAGCTATACTGCGCGCATAAACCGGTGGGTCAGTTTTAGATGAAAACCCCGGGTCAGTTCTGCGTGGAAATCAACA
>SSTA01000043.1 GCA_009469685.1 Azonexaceae bacterium
ACCTTGCCCAGCAGGCTGTGAGGCAGTTCGGCCCAATGGGCGGTCATGAAATCCTGGGTCTGGACGGCTCGGAGCGCGACGACATACTCGTAGGTACGGCCATCGCCCATCACGCCGACGCTCTTGACCGGCAAAAATACGGCGAAGGCCTGGCTGGTCTTGTCGTACCAGTCTGCGGACCGCAGTTCGTCGATGAAGATGGCGTCGGCCCGGCGCAGGAGGTCGGCAAACTCCTTCTTGACCTCGCCGAGGATGCGCACGCCCAATCCGGGACCCGGAAAGGGGTGGCGATAGACCATTTCGTGGGGAAGTCCCAGGGCGATCCCCAGTTCGCGGACTTCGTCCTTAAACAATTCGCGCAGCGGCTCCAGGAGCTTCAGCTTAAGGGTTTCCGGCAAACCGCCCACATTGTGGTGGCTCTTGATGGTGTGGGCCTTGCCGGTCTTGCTGCCGGCGGATTCGATGACATCGGGGTAGATGGTGCCCTGGGCCAGCCATTTCGCGTTGGGCAGCTTCCTCGCTTCCGCCTGGAAGACCTCGACGAATTCCCGGCCGATGATCTTGCGCTTGGCTTCGGGGTCGGCGACGCCCTTGAGATGCCCCATGAACTGTTCGGTGGCATCCACGTGGATGACCTTGACGCCCAGATTGCGGGAAAAGGTCCGCATGACCTGGTCGGCCTCGTTCAGGCGCAAAAGGCCGTTGTCGACAAACACGCAGGTCAACTGGTCGCCGATGGCCCGGTGCAGGAGCGCTGCCACGACGGAAGAATCGACGCCTCCGGAAAGCCCGAGGATGACCTCCTCGTCCCCGACCTGGGTACGCACTTTCTCGATGGCTTCATTCACGTAGTCCGGCATGTTCCAATCGTGGCCGCAACCGCAGATCTCATGCACGAAACGGGCGATCATCTCCTTGCCTTTGAGGGTATGGGTGACCTCGGGATGGAACTGGACGGCGTAGAAGCCGCGGTCCTCGTCGGCCATGGCAGCCACCGGGCAGGACTCGTTGCTGGCAATGACCTTGAAGCCGGGAGGCAGTTGGGTCACTTTGTCCCCGTGGCTCATCCACACATCGAGGAGACCATGACCCTGGTCGTTGCTGCGGTCCTCGATGCCGTTGAAAAGGCGCGAATGGCCTCGGGCTCTGACTTCGGCATAGCCGAACTCCCGCTTGCCCGAGCTTTCCACCTTGCCGCCGAGTTGCTGGGCCATGGTCTGCATGCCGTAGCAGATGCCCAGCACCGGGACGCCCAGCTCGAATACCCCCTGCGGTGCTTTCCATTCCAGGGCCTCATAAACCGAGTTCGGGCCGCCGGAGAGAATGATTCCCCGGGGGTTGAACCGGCGGATGAAGTCTTCGGTGACATCGAAGGGGTGAAGTTCGCAATAGACCTGCTGCTCCCGCACCCGACGGGCGATGAGCTGGGTGACCTGGGAACCGAAATCGAGGATGAGGATTTTCTGGTGGGACATGGCGCGGGTGGAAAATGCGACGTAGGAGGAAAAGAAGCCGGTTTCCGGCACCCTTCAAAAATCGAATTTACTGGAACTCATCCGGTCGATATAGAGCAGGAACTGGGAAGCGCCAACGGCTCCCCCCACCGCCAGGGCGACCAGAAGGACCTTGACCCAGGTCGGCCATTTGGACACGGATCAGTCCACGTGGTAGTTCGGGGCTTCCTTGGTGATCTGCACGTCGTGGACGTGAGACTCGCGGACGCCGGCGGACGTGATCTCGACGAAGCAGGCCTGATCGTGCATCTGGGCGATGGTGGCGCAGCCCAGGTAGCCCATGGAGGAACGCAGTCCGCCCATGAGCTGGTGGATGACCGCCAGGACCGGCCCTTTATAGGGAACGCGCCCCTCGATGCCTTCGGGGACGAACTTGTCCACGTTGGAGGTGTTTTCCTGAAAATAGCGGTCGGAAGACCCCGCTTGCATGGCCCCCAGGGAGCCCATACCCCGGTAGGACTTGTAGGAACGGCCCTGGAAGAGTTCGACTTCGCCCGGGGCCTCCTCGGTCCCGGCGAACAAACCGCCCAGCATGACCGTATCGGCTCCGGCGGCAATGGCCTTGGCGATGTCGCCCGAGTACCGGATACCGCCATCGGCGATCATGGGGACCCCCGTGCCCTTGAGGGCCTCGGAGACGTTCTGGATGGCCGTAATCTGGGGCACCCCGACGCCCGCGACGATACGGGTGGTGCAGATCGATCCCGGGCCGATACCGACCTTGACCGCGTCGGCCCCGTGGTCGGTCAGTGCCCGGGCCGCTTCGGCGGTGGCGATGTTGCCCCCGATGACCTCGATCTGCGGGAATCGGCTCTTGACCCATTTGACGCGATCGAGAACCCCCTGCGAATGCCCGTGGGCCGTGTCGACGACAACGAGGTCCACGCCGGCCTCGACAAGCAATTCGACCCGCTCCTCGGTACCCGCGCCTACCCCGACTGCAGCGCCAACGCGCAGTTGTCCTGCGGAATCCTTGCTGGCCAGGGGATGCTCGGTGGACTTGAGGATGTCCTTGACCGTGATCAGGCCCTTCAGCCGGAAATTGTCGTCGATGACCAGGACCCGCTCCAAGCGGTGTTTGCGGAGCAGGGTCTTGGCGTCTTCGACGCTGGCGCCTTCCTTGACCGTGACCAGGCGCTTGCGCGGGGTCATGATGGCCTTGATCGGCTGATCGAGATTGGTTTCGAAGCGCAGATCGCGATTGGTGACGATCCCGACCACCTTACCGGAACGATCGAGTACCGGCAGACCGGAAATCTTGTGCTGACGGGTGATTTCGAGGACATCGCGCACTGTGAGCGTCGGCGGGATGGTGATGGGGTCCTTGAGGATGCCCGACTCGAAGCGCTTGACCTTGGCGACTTCGGCCGCCTGGGCCTTGGGCGAAAGATTCTTGTGTACGATCCCTATCCCCCCCTCCTGCGCCAGGGCGATCGCCAGACGAGCCTCGGTGACCGTATCCATGGCCGCCGAAAGAAGAGGAAGGTTGAGATTGATGTTGCGCGTCAGCCGGCTGGAGAGGCGGACGTCGCGGGGCAGAATCTGGGAATGGGCAGGAACGAGGAGAACGTCGTCGAAAGTGAGCGCTTTTTGCAGAAGTCGCATGGCCTTTGTTCCAAGGTCACAAATGGATATTATACAGCATCGACTCCTCCCTCAGGCCGCCCATGAAAGCCCTTCCCAGCCTAGTTTTCGGACTTGTCACCGTCGTCGCGATACCTGCGTGGGCGGATACCTGCCAGTGGAAGGACAGCGCAGGCCGCACGGTGATTTCAGACCAACCTCCCCCGGGCAACGCAAAGGACATCCGCTGTGCAAGCGGACGCACCTCCGTGGGCGGGCCCGATCCCGTCGCCGCCACCGCCCCGAAGACCCTCTCGGAAAAGGACATGGATTTCAAGAAGCGGCAGCAGGAAGGCAAGGAAAAAGCCGAGAAAGCCGCCAAGGAGAATTCCGCTGCAACGGATCGCAAGGAAAACTGCGAGCGAGCTCAGCGCCAGATCGCCGGTCTGGAAGCCGGCGAACGCGTTGCGACGGTCGATGCCAACGGAGAGCGGCGTTTCCTGGATGACACCGAACGGCAGGCCGAAATCGAGCGGACCCGTCGAATAGCGAACGAGTCCTGCAAGTAGCTTCAGCCCTCGCTGCCTTCGGCCTCTCCGGCCCCCTTCTTCATCACCTTTCCCTCGGCGGCGCGCTGCTTGCGCACTTCTTTCGGGTCGGCGATCAGCGGACGATAGATTTCGACTCTATCCTTGTCACGTAGGGGCGTATCGAGCTTGGCCAGCTTGGCAAAGACCCCGAACTTGTTTTTCCTGAGGTCGATTTCCGGGTAGCGCGCAAGCAATCCGGAGCGTTCCAGGGCGTCCTGAACCGTCGTTCCTTGAGGAACGACCAACTCCACCAGATCCTGCTTGCTCGCCTGGGCATAGCAGACCTGCACCTGAATCGTTTCAGCCACGGGGAGCTCCATAAACCTGATCCGCGCGGCGAACGAAAGCATCGACAAAGGTGTTGGCGATGTGACTGAAGACCGGGCCGATCACTTTTTCAAAGAGTTTGCTGGAAAACTCGTAGTGCAATTGGAATTGAATCTTGCACGCCCTTTCCGCCAGGGACTTGAATTGCCAGGACCCTTCCAGCCGGCGAAACGGCCCGTCCACCAGTCGGATATTCATCCAGACGCCAATTTCCTTGGCATTTTCGGTGGTAAAGCAGGACTTCACGCTATGGTAATTGATGTGGAGCGTAGCCACTGTCCGGTGCTCGTCGCGATATTTGAGCTCGGTGTGGCTGCACCAGGGGAGGAAGGCGGGATAGTCTTCGCAGGCGTCGACCAGATCGAACATTTCCCGGGCGGAATGTTCGATCAACACCGTTTTCTCCACGACCGCCATCGATGGGCGCCTTCCCGAATCCTGTAAGATTGCGGATTTTAATGGATCGCAGGCGGCATGAGCATCACGGTCAATAAAAAAGCCTTTCACGACTATTTCGTCGAGGAAAAGTACGAGGCGGGGCTGGCGCTCGAGGGTTGGGAGGTCAAATCCATCCGAGCCGGCCGGGCCAATATCAAAGAAGCCTACGTCATCCTGCGCAACGGAGAGGTCTACATCGTCGGCATGCACCTGACCCCTCTGCCGACCGCTTCGACCCACATCCATCCCGATCCGACCCGCACGCGCAAGCTCTTGCTCCACAATGCCCAGATCATGAAGCTCATCGGCAAGGTGGAACGGGCGGGCTACACCCTCGTTCCCCTCGATTTGCACTATACCCGCGGTCGCGTCAAGGTCGAAATAGGCCTAGCCAAGGGCAAGAAGCAGTACGACAAGCGCGCCGACGCCATGGAACACGATGCCAAGAGAGAAGCCGCCAAGGCCATGAAAGAACGCCAGCGTTAGTTGGCGGCCCTACTGCGGCGTAATCGTCTTCCGCCCATGATCTCAGGGATTCCCGGGTATATCGGGACTCGCTCCGGCGGTATGATGCGGGTCATTTCCTCGAACCTTCGGCCATGATCAACCGCCTGCGCCTGTCGACTCGCATCCATCTGGCTGTGGCGCTGCCGGCTCTGGCCTTGCTGATCGCCTCTCTTTTCCACTTGAACGACAAGTGGCGCGACCTTCAGGAACTGGGGAAAATCCGCGAGATGGCGGGACTCGCCCAGGTGGGCGGGCAGTTGATCCACAGTCTGGCTGCTGAACGCGGCGCCACCGCTTATTTCCTCGGTAGCGAAGGGTTGTCCTTCGCGGAGGAGATGGCCACCGCACGTCAGGAGACCGATTCCAGTATTCGGGCTTGGCACGCCTTTGCAGGCGAACCCGACTTCCAGATTCTGGACGACAACCTGCGGCGAAGCTTGGCATCGGTGCAAAGGGCGCTCGATCAGCTCAAGCCCATGCGGGAGCGCGTTGACGCCCGCACGGTCACTCCCCTCGGTCAAACAACCTTTTACACTGAAGCGAATGCCCTGTTGCTCACGGCGATCGTCCAATTCGGCCGGATATCGTCGCAGGTCGAATTGGCGACGCTGGTCGCCGCATACACCAGCCTGATCCGCGGAAAGGAAGCCCTCGGCCAACAGCGGGCGGCGGGCTCCCTCGGTTTTTCCGCCGGCCACTTCGACTTGGTCCTGTTCCAGCGCTTTCTGGCCGCTACCGGGTCCCAGAACGCCTACTTTGCGCAATTCGGCGAATACGCCCCGCCTGACCTCGCGCTTCGCATGCGCGAAATCCTTTCCAGCCTTGCGATGCAGGAAATCGATTGGCTGCGCGACGAGGTTGCCCGGGCGGGACCCGGAGGACCGCTCGAGTCCCGTGGCGGAGAGAAATGGTTCCATACGGTCACTGCGGTGATCAATGCCATCAATGGGCTCGCTCACCGCGTCGAGGAGCGCATCGTGACCGTCAGCGAGCGGGAATACCGTATTGCGCGCGGGGGCCTCTCGGTCGCCACCGCCCTCACCCTGGTGATGGTCATGATCACTTTCTGGATCGGCTACGTAATCGCCAGAGGCGTCCGCGATACCCTGGCCACGTCTTCCAACGCCTTGGTCCGCCTGGCCAAGGGCAATCTCGAAGTCGCGCTTCAGCCGGGGGATTTTCCCGGTGAAGCCCGTGCCATCTACGATGCTTTGCAGGCCTTCCGCGAAAGTCTCGTCAGCCGGCGCAATCTTACCGAAGAGCTCACCAGGGCTCGTGATGAGCTGGCCCTGATCAATGCGAACCTGGAACAGCGAGTCGCCGAACGGACGGCCGATCTGCGCCTGGCGGCCAGCGTTTTCGAAAATACCGCCGAAGGCATCATGGTGACCGATACCGCAGGCACGATCATCTCGGTCAACCCTGCATTTTCGGCGATTACCGGGTATGCGGCCGAGGAGGTCATCGGCGAGACCCCTAGACTCCTGAAATCGGATCATCATCCCCCGGAATTCTATCGAGCCATGTGGGGCGATCTGCTCGCCACCGGATTCTGGGAGGGGCAGGTCTGGAACCGTCGCAAGGGCGGCGAGGCTTTCCTGGAATGGCAGACGATCAGCGTGGTTCCCGATCAGGAAGGCAAGCCGCTCCGTTACGTCGCAGTCTTCAACGACGTCACCGAACTGCATCACAAGGACGAGCGCCTGCGCCATCAGGCCTACCACGACGTCCTAACCGGACTCCCCAACCGACTTCTGCTCCAGGATCGCCTGCGCCATGATATGGACGTCGCTGCCCGCAATAGCGAAGTGTTGGCGACGATGGTCCTCGATCTGGACAATTTCAAGCTGATCAATGACAGCCTCGGCCACGACGTCGGCGACCTTCTGCTCCAGGAGATTGCCCGGCGCTTGACGGCTTGCCTGCGCCAGAGCGACACCGTCGCCAGAACCGGCGGCGATGAATTCGTCATCGTCCTCACCCAGGTCTCCGACGCAACCGAAGTCGCCCATACCGCCGACCGCATCATCCGGTCCCTCGCACTCCCCGTCGCAGTGGCCGGCCAGGAACTGCATACCGCCGGTAGCCTGGGAATCGCCTTCTACCCGGAAGACTCGACCGATCCCGTGGCCCTCATTAAGAATGCGGACATGGCCATGTATCAGGCCAAAGCCGACGGACGGGGCACCTACCGCTTCTTCGACGCTGAGATGAACCGACGCAGCGCCAACCGCATGGCCGTGGAAACCGCTCTGCGCCGCTCCCTGGAAGCCCAGGAGTTCGCGCTGGCTTACCAACCCAAGGTCGATCTCACCCATGGAAACCCCCAGGGATTAGAGGTCTTGGTGCGTTGGCCCCATCCAACCCTGGGAACGGTGCCCCCCAGCGAGTTCATTCCCATTGCCGAGGATTCCGGACTGATCGTCCCGCTGGGTAGTTGGGTCATCATTGCGACCTGTCGTCAGATGAAACTCTGGCGCGACGACGGCAATGTCATTCCGCGTATTGCCGTCAACCTGTCTGCCCGCCAGTTTGCTGACGCTCAACTGGTCGATTTCATTGCCGAGCAGTTGAACATCCACGAATTGCCGCCCCATTGCCTGGAACTGGAAGTCACTGAATCCACTGTAATGACAGACCCGGAGAAGGCCATCGCCACCCTGGAAAGACTGCACCGACTCGGTGTGCGAATCGCTGTAGACGATTTCGGTACGGGCTATTCTTCTTTGAGTTACCTGAAGCGCCTACCCTTGGATATCCTCAAGATCGACCGCAGCTTCGTCAAAGACATCTGCACCGATGCCGAAGATGCCGCCATAGCCCGGACGATCATCGCCCTCGGCCAGACCCTGGGGCTGCAAGTCGTCGCTGAGGGGATCGAAACCGAAGCCCAGCGAGCCGCTTTGCTGACGATGGGATGCACCATCGGTCAGGGCTTCCTCTTTGCAGCGCCCCAGCCGCCCGAGGCGGCTGTGCGCTTTCTAGAGAAGGCGTAAGCGCCCGGCGGGTCAGGCCCGGTGCTTGCCCAGACGGGTCCAGGTGTCGACCACCGTATCCGGATTGAGCGAGATGGAGGAAATGCCCTGGTCCATCAGCCACTCGGCCAAGTCGGGATGGTCGGAGGGGCCCTGGCCGCAAATGCCGATGTATTTCCCCAACTTGTTGGCGGCGGAGATGGCCATCGCCAACAACATCTTGACGGCAGGATCGCGTTCGTCGAAGAGGTTGGCGACCAGACCGGAATCCCGATCCAGGCCGAGGGCGAGCTGGGTCAAATCGTTGGATCCAATCGAGAAACCGTCGAAGATCTTGAGGAAATCCTCGGCCAGCAGGGCATTCGAGGGAATTTCGCACATCATGATGAGCTTCAACTCATTCTCGCCTTGCTTGAGGCCGTGCTCGGCCAGCAGGTCGACGACGGCCTGACCTTCGCCCAGAGTGCGGACGAAAGGCACCATGAGCTGGACATTGGTCAGCCCCATTTCCTCACGCACCCGCTTCATGGCGCGACACTCAAGTTCGAAACAGTCGCGGAAGGTCTCGGCGATGTAGCGCGACGCGCCGCGGAAGCCGAGCATGGGGTTTTCCTCTTCCGGCTCGTAGAGTTCTCCGCCCAGGAGCTTGCGGTACTCGTTGGACTTGAAATCCGAGAGCCGGACGATCACCGGATTGGGCCAGAAGGCGGCAGCAATGGTGGCCACGCCTTCGACCAGCTTTTCGACGAAAAAGGCTTTCGGCGACGCATAGCCCCGGGCGCGGCGCTTGATCTCTTCCCGCTTTGACGCCGGTAGCCGCTCGACGTCAAGGATGGCCTTGGGGTGAATACCAATGACGTTGTTGATGATGAACTCGACGCGGGCCAGCCCGACGCCTGCGTTGGGCAACTGGGCGAATTCGAAGGCCAGTTCCGGATTGCCGACGTTCATCATGACTTTGAGGGGAATCTCCGGCATGGCCGAGATGTCCCGCGTCACCACTTCGAAGTCGAGGCGGCCGCGATAGACATGGCCGGTATCGCCCTCGGTGCACGAAACCGTCACCGTGTCGCCGTCGGTCAAGGTTTCTGTGGCGTCGCCGCAGCCGACGATGGCCGGAATGCCCAGTTCGCGGGCAATGATGGCGGCGTGGCAGGTACGACCGCCGCGGTTGGTGACGATGGCCGCGGCCCGTTTCATCACCGGCTCCCAGTTGGGATCGGTCATGTCGGCGACCAGCACGTCGCCCGTCTGGACCTTGTCCATTTCCTTCGGGTCATGAACGATGCGTACCGGGCCGATACCGATCTTCTGCCCGATGGCGCGGCCCGAGGCCAGCACCTTGGAGTACTGCTTGAGGGTAAATTTTTCGACCTTGCCGCCACCGCCCTGGGACTTCACCGTTTCGGGCCGCGCCTGGAGGATGTAGAGCTTGCCATCGACGCCGTCCTTACCCCACTCGATGTCCATCGGGCGCTGGTAGTGCTTTTCGATAATCTGGGCATACCGCGCCAATTCCATCACTTCGGCGTCGTCGATCGAAAAGCGGTGGCGGTCAGGTTCGGCGACGTCCAGGGTCACGGTGGACCTACCCGCGACCTTCTCGGCGGCGAAGACCATCTTGAGCATTTTGGAACCCAAATTGCGACGCACTACGGCATGCTTGCCGGCCTCGAGCATGGGTTTGTGGACGTAGAACTCATCCGGATTCACAGCGCCCTGCACCACGGTTTCGCCGAGACCGTAGCTTGCGGTGACGAACACGGCATCGCGGAAGCCGGATTCGGTGTCCAGGGTGAACATCACGCCGGCCGCCCCCTTGTCGGAGCGGACCATGCGTTGGATGCCAGCAGACAAAGCCACGTCGGCATGGACGAAGCCCTTGTGCACCCGATAGGAAATGGCGCGGTCGTTGTAGAGCGACGCGAACACCTCCTTGATGGCGTGCATGATGTTTTCCAGGCCCACGATGTTGAGGAAGGTTTCCTGCTGGCCGGCGAAGGACGCATCCGGCAAATCCTCGGCGGTCGCGGACGAGCGCACCGCAAAGGACATGTCGTCGCCGGATTCGGCAACCAGGCGCTGGTATTGCTCGGTGATCGCAATGGTCAGCTCCATGGGGAACGGCGTCTCGAGGATGGACTGGCGGATCTCGGCGCCGGTCCTGACCAGGGCGTTGACGTCGTCGACGTCGAGGGCGTCGAGGGCGGCATTGATCCTCTTGTCGAGACCGCTCTGGGCCAGAAAATCCCGGTAGGCCTTGGCCGTCGTCGCGAAACCGCCGGGCACGCGCACGCCCGAGTCGGCGAGCTGGCTGATCATTTCGCCCAGGGAGGCGTTCTTGCCGCCGACTTTATCCACGTCGGTCATGCGCAGCTTTTCAAAGGGAATGACGAGGGCTTCCATGCCGGATCCTTTCAAAGGGGTTCGATGGTTGAATTGGAAAGAGATTCGTCGCCCTGACCGAAACCCCCTAGGCGCCGGGCCGCGGATTCGCGGCGCGCAGCCGTGCGCAGGGATTGCGCGAGGGTTTCCTGGACGAAGGCAATGTGGGTTTCAGCCGCCGCCCGGGCCGCCACGGGCTTGCGCTCGCGAATGGCCTTGTAGAGAGCGGTATGCTGCGCGTGCAACAGGTTGGTGGCACCGGGGACGTTGCGCAACTCCCCGAGATTGAGATGGATATTGTCGTGCAGCAGCCTAAACAGGGCCGAAGAGAGATGACCCACGAGGGCGTTGTGGCTGGCCTCGCAGATGGCCTGATGAAAACTGATGTCGGATGCCGAGCGGCGGGCGAGATCATCGCCGCCGAAGGCATCACTCAGATCTTCAAAGGCCTTGTCGAGCCGCAGTTGATCGGCATCGGTGGCCCGCTCGGCCGCCCATTCGGCGGCCTGCCCTTCCAGCATGCGGCGGAAATCGAGCAAATCCTCCCGAAGATTCGGATGGGCACCGAGCATCTCCCGCCAGGGATCGATGAAGGTCGCCTCAAGGCGATCGGTGACGTAGGTCCCACCGCCCTGGCGACTATGGACCATGCCCTTTGACGCGAGCTTCTGGATGGCCTCCCGCAGGGACGGGCGCGAGACGCCCAGTTCAACCGCCAACTCGCGTTCCGCCGGAAGACGATCTCCCGGTTTGAGCGAGCCTTCGAGAATGCGCCGCTCCAGGGACGCCGCGATGGCGTCGGAGATGCGGGGAACCTGGAGCTTGCTCTGGGGCATGATGACGGCGGGTTGGTTGCTGACGGGATTGGTAAGACCACGCAATTCTAAACAAGCAAACGGCGATTCGCAAGGGCTGGGAAATCCCCTATCGATTTGACTAAACGACGGATATATCGTACATTTTATTGAATCGATATTATTGGTAATACCATTTGACCATGCAATAATTCACGACGAGCCGAAAACAGGAGACACGATGAACGAGCCCGGCGCCCCCCTAGCCCTCCCCCGCGACGTCTATTTCTTTGCCACCTGCGTGATCGACCAGTTCTTTCCCGGGGCTGGTCTCGACGCCATACGACTTCTCGAACGGGAAGGCGTACGCGTCCATTTTCCCGCGGACCAGACCTGCTGTGGCCAGCCTGCCTATACCAGCGGTTTCCATGACCAGGCACGGGAAGTTGCCGGTGCCCAACTCGACCTCTTCCCCGAACCTTGGCCCATTGTCGTGCCCTCCGGTTCCTGCGCCGGCATGATGAAGCACGCCTATCCCATCCTCTTTGCCGCCGACCCGGAGCGCAAGGCGAAAGCCGAGGCCGTGGCGAGCCGCATCTACGAATTCACCGAATTCCTGGTCAAGGTCATCGGGATGAAGCTGAACGACCGCGGCGACCCCACCACGGTCGTTCTCCACACCTCGTGTTCCGCGCGCCGGGAAATGGGCGTCCATCTCACCGGCCGCGCGCTTCTCGACCAACTCGGCCAGGTCACCATTGCCCAGCAGGCCCACGAGGCTGAGTGCTGCGGCTTTGGCGGAACCTTCTCGATCAAGCATCCCGAGATTTCCGGCGCCATGGTCAAGGACAAAGTGGATGCCCTCAAAGCCACGGGCGCGGAGCGGGTGGTCAGCGCCGATTGCGGCTGTCTGATGAACATCCTCGGTCATGCCGCCTGGCGCGACCGGCAGGAGGGCCAAGCCACGCCCTCGCTGCCTGGAGAGCACATCGCAAGCTTTTTACTGAAGCGTACGGAGCAAGCCCAATGAACGCCCGCGATCGCATCTTCGCCCGTCTGCGGGCGACCGAGGTCAGGGGGCAGCGCCCCTCACCGGAACCGGCCGAGTGGTATGCCGCCCGCGCCAGGAACGAGTCGGCTGCTGAGCTTACTGATCGCTTTGTCGCCATGATGGAAGCGGCGCGCGCCGAAGTTCATCGGGTGACTCAGGGCGACTGGGTTCGCAGGCTGTACGAAATCCTCTGTGCGAAGGGACTCGGCAATCTTCTGCTGGCCTCCGGAACCGCCCACGGCGCCGCCGCCATCGAAGGCCTGCGGGACAGCGGCATCGCCTGTCTTGCCTACGACCGCCCTATCGAAGCCTGGAAAGACGTCCTTTTCAACGACGTCCATGCCAGCCTGACAGGTGCCCGCGGGGCCATCGCCGAGACCGGCACGCTCATCCTGTGGCCCGATGCCGCCGAGCCTCGCCTGATGTCCCTGGTGCCCCCGGTGCACATCGTGCTGCTCAGTACCTCCACCATCCATCCGACCCTGATCGATGCCATGGGCGCGGAAAACTGGGCCGCAGGCCTGCCGACCAACGCCTTGCTCATCTCCAGCCCGTCGAAAACCGCCGACATTCAGCAGACGCTTGCCTACGGCGCCCACGGACCCAAGGAACTGGTGGTGCTGCTCAAGGAGGATGCATGATGGGCGCCCAGGAGAAACCCCTGCACTTCATGCCGACAGAAGGGTTCCGGCAGCGCTCCAAGGCCGTCGTCGAAAACGAGTTTCTGCAAAAGAGTTTCCGCGCCGCCATGGATTTCCTGATGACCAAGCGGGCGGCCCAGTTTCCCGACGACGACGAGTTGCAAAGTCTGCGCTCCCTGGGGGAGGCCATACGCCAGAACAGCCTCGCCAAGCTGCCGGCACTCCTGGAGCAACTGGAATCCAGGCTGACGCAGAACGGGATCCAGGTCCATTGGGCCGAGACGGCGGAGGAAGCCAACGCCATCATTATCGGCATTTGCGAAAAGCATGGCGCCCGCCGCATGGTGAAGGGCAAATCCATGGTCAGCGAGGAAATCGAGTTCAACCACGCTGCCGAGGCCGTCGGAATCGAGGCCATCGAAACCGACATGGGCGAGTACATCCTCCAACTGGCCGGCGAGAAGCCTTCCCACATCATCATGCCGGCCATCCACAAGACCAAGCAGCAAATCGCCCGGCTTTTCGAGGAAAAACTGCCCGGAGTGGCCTACACCGAAGACGTCGATACCCTGATCCAGATCGGCCGCAAGGTGCTGCGGCAGAAATTCCTGGAAGCGGACATCGGCCTCTCCGGCGTCAACATGGCCGTCGCCGAAACCGGCACCCTGGTCTTGGTGGAGAACGAAGGCAACGGCCGCCTTTCGACCACGACGCCCCGGATCCATGTGGCCATCACGGGCATCGAGAAGGTGGTTGAGAATCTCGACCACGTCCCGCCGCTCCTGTCGCTCCTGACCCGTTCGGCAACCGGCCAGAACATCACCACCTATGTGAACATGATCTCCGGACCCCGCCAGCCGGGTGAACTGGACGGTCCCGAGGAAGTCCATCTGGTGCTCCTCGACAATGGGCGAACCCAACCCTACGCCGATGAGGAATTGCGCAAGACCCTACAGTGCATCCGCTGCGGCGCTTGCATGAACCACTGTCCGGTCTATACCCATATCGGCGGCCATGCCTACGGTACGACCTACCCCGGGCCCATAGGCGAAATCATTTCGCCCCACCTGCTGGGCCTCGAGGCCACCGCCACCCTGCCCTTCGCCTCCAGCCTCTGCGGTGCCTGCGGTGAGGTATGCCCGGTACGCATTCCCATTCCCGACCTCCTGATCCGCCTGCGGTCCGAAGTCAATGCTCCGCCCGGTTCCGGCAGTACCCTCAAGGGACAGGGCGCAGGGTATAGCGGACTGATCACGGCGATCTGGCGGGGATGGGCCTGGGTGTATTCGCGGCCCGGAATGTATCGGCTCTATTCGTGGCTGGCCAGCCGGTTCAACTGGATGACGCCGGCCCGGCAAGGCGGCTGGACTTCGGTACGGATTCCCATGAAACCGGCTGCGCAGCGTTTGCGGGATAGGGTGGAGAGGAAGTGATGGATGCGCCGCCGAAGCGACAGTCCACCATCGCGAAACCCGTCAAGCACGAAGAGTCCCCCATGCCATCCGTTACCGAATCTCTCCGTCGCCACCTCCCCGCCCACCAGGTCATCACCGACGAGTTGCGTCGCCTCGCCTACGGGACGGATGCCAGCTTCTACCGGCTCGTTCCCGAGGTCATCGCCGTCGCCGAAAATGAGGAGGAGGTGCAGGCGATCCTCCAGACCGCCCAGGCCTGCAAGCGCCCCGTCACCTTCCGGGCGGCCGGCACCAGTCTTTCCGGCCAGGCCATCACCGACGGCGTTCTGGTCTTGATCGGCGAGGGTTTTGCCAGCTGCGAAATCGCCTCCGACGGAACCGCGGTGCGCCTGGGACCCGGCATCATCGGCGGCGAGGCGAACCGGCGGCTCGCCGCCTACGGCCGCAAGATCGGTCCCGATCCCGCGTCGATCAACACCTGCAAGATTGGCGGCATCGCCGCCAACAATGCGTCGGGGATGTGCTGCGGCACGGCCCAGAACAGCTACCGGACTCTGGCCGGTCTGCGGGTTGTGCTGGCTGACGGCGCCGTACTCGATACGGAGGACCCTCTGAGCGTCGACGCCTTCAATCGCAGTCACGCAGTCTTGCTCGGCGAACTCGAGCGAATGGCCGCTCAGACCCGCAGCAACCCGCAACTATCCGCCCGCATCCGGCGCAAATTCAAGATCAAGAATACGACCGGCTACAGCCTCAATGCCCTGGTCGATTACGAAGACGCCATAGAGATCCTGAGCCACCTGATGATCGGTTCCGAGGGAACGCTGGGATTCATTTCCCGGATTACCTACCGTACCGTCGTCGAAGAAGCCCACAAAGCCAGTGCCCTGGTCTTTTTTCCCACGATCGAGGCCGCCTGCCAGGCCGTGATCCGCCTCAAAGTGCAGCCGGTAGCCGCCGTCGAACTGCTGGACCGCCCTGCCTTGCGTTCCGTTGAGAGCAAGCCTGGCTTGCCGCCCATGATCCGTGGCTTGGGCGAAGACGTCGCTGCGCTGCTGATCGAGGTGCGAGCGGACGACCAAGCGACGCTCGAGAAGCGCATGGAAGACGTCCTGGCGGCCCTGGGCGGCGTCCCCACCCTGGAGCCCCCTCGCTTCTCCACCGATCCCGCGACCTGCGAGATGTACTGGAAGGTGCGCAAGGGAACCTTCCCATCGGTCGGCGCCATGCGTCGCACGGGTACGACGGTGATCATCGAGGACGTGGCCTTTCCGGTCGAATCGCTGGCGGCCGCCACCCTCGACCTGCAGGCATTGCTCAGGCGGCACGGCTACCACGAGGCGATCATCTTCGGCCACGCTCTGGAGGGCAACCTGCACTTCGTGTTCACCCAGGATTTCGGCGACGCCGCCGAAGTGGAACGCTACGCCCGCTTCATGGACGATGTCTGCCGGCTGGTGGTCGAAAAATACGATGGGTCCCTCAAGGCAGAACACGGGACCGGCCGCAACATGGCGCCTTTCGTCGAGCTCGAATGGGGACGCGAGGCTACTGATTTGATGCGCCGCATCAAGCGGCTCTTCGACCCCGAGAATCGTCTCAACCCGGGCGTCATTCTCAACGACGACCCCCAGGCCCATCTCAGGCACCTCAAGCCTCTTCCCGCTGCCGAAGACCTCGTGGACCGCTGCATCGAATGCGGTTTCTGCGAACCCCTCTGCCCCTCCCACCGCCTGACGCTTTCGCCCCGCCAGCGCATCGTCGGCTGGCGCGAATTGTCGCGTCGCACCGCCGCCAGAGAGTCTCCGGGACCGGCGGCCGCGGACTTCGCGTATCAGGGGCTGGATACTTGTGCCGGGTGCGGCCTCTGTTCCACCGCCTGCCCGGTAGGCATAGACACCGGCGAACTGATCCGCCGGCTGCGAGGTCGCCGCTTGAACCCAGGCTCCCGCCGGCTCGGAACTTGGGCTGTGGATCACTTCGACACCGTCGCCAGCATTTCCCGCTCCGGGCTCGCCGTCGGCCACCTGGCTGCGACCGTGATGGGCGACAAGGTGCTGGGCGCACTCTCCGGAGGTGCCTGGAAAAGGTCCATGCCGCGCCCGGACCGCTCGCTCGCGCAGCCGGCGGGGATTGGCGACCCGGTGGTCTATTTTCCCGCCTGCGGAGGCCGCATTTTCGGTCCTTCGGGCAACGGTGAACCGGGCCTTGCCGATACGGTGATCCGCCTCCTAGAACGTGCCGGCTATGCGCCGCGCCTGCCTGACGGCTTCGAAGGACTTTGCTGCGGTCAGATGCTGGCCAGCAAAGGCATGGCCAATGAGGCTGATGTCATGTCCCGGAACCTTGAAGCCGCTCTCCTGGCTGTCAGCGACGGGGGCCGCCTGCCGGTCATCATGGATGCCAGCACCTGTAGTGCGCGGATGCAAAAGCATCTGGCAGGGCGCCTGAAGCTCTACGATTTTCACGAATTTGCCCACGACGCCCTGCTGCCCAGACTCTTGCTGAAAAAAAAGCCGGGGCCCGTCGCCCTGCACGTCAATTGCAGCGTCCGCAAGAATGCCGCCGACGCCAAGCTGCGGAGGGTCGTTGCCGCCTGTGTCGAGAGCGTCGTCGAACCGTCCGGGGTGACCTGCTGCGGTTTCGGCGGTGACCGGGGTTTCGCCGTTCCGGAACTCAACGTCCATGCCCTGCGCAGGATCCACGAGCAACTGCCGACGGCCTGTTCCTGCGGAGTGTCCACCAACCGTACCTGCGAAATCGGGCTCACGGCCGAAACCGGCAGAACTTATCGCTCCATCGCCTATCTGCTGGAGGAATGCAGCCGCCCCACGGAAGTGGGCTGCTGAGTGTTTTCCCTAGCTGGCGCCAGCACGGCAATTTGTTAATTTTCAATCTCCCCACCTGGAAAGGAAGAGCCTTGTACAAGAAAGTCCTGATCGCCATCGACGACAGTCAAACGGCGCGGTGCGCCCTGACCGAAGCCGCCTATATCGCCAAGACCCACGGCGCCGCCCTGTGCATTGTCCACGTTGCCGACGAAACCCTGATGGGCATGCACCACCGTACCCTCACCACCACATTGAACCTGGATCACGCGCGCCAGGCCATCGTGGACGCCGGCAAGAAGCTCCTCGAAGAGGCAATAGCGCAAGTTGCCGACCCGTCCGTTGAAACCCGCTTGCTCGAGGCGAGCGACAGACGCGTTTCGGAAGTCATCATCGATGCCGCCCAGGAATGGCAAGCCGACCTCATCGTCGTCGGCACCCATGGCCGTCGGGGGCTGGAACGCTTTATCATCGGGTCGGTGGCCGAACAACTGGTTCGCTTGTCCCCGGTATCCACGCTTCTGGTCCGCAAGCATTGATGACGAACGCACTCCACGACGACAAGGACGAACCCCTTCGCTCCGATATCCGCCTTCTGGGCCGCTTGCTGGGCGACACGGTACGCGAGCAGGAGGGCGACGCTGTCTTCGCCCTTGTCGAACGGGTCCGCCAGACCGCCGTACGCTTTGCCCGGGACGGGGACCCTGCCGCCCGGGCCGAGCTCGCTGCCCTGCTCGATCCTCTGCCTCGGGATACCACCCAGGCAGTCGTCCGCGCCTTCAGCTATTTCCTGCAGTTGGCCAACATCGCCGAGGATCAGCACCACATTCGCCGTCGCCGGGCTCACGATCTCGCCGATTCACCTCCCCGCGAGGGTAGCCTGCCCTTCGCCCTGGACCGTCTGGCGGAAGCCGGCGTGGCCCGGGACGCCGTGGCCGATTTTTTTGCCCACGCCCTGATATCGCCGGTGCTCACGGCGCACCCGACCGAAGTCCAGCGCCAGAGCACCCTGCAAAGCCAGCGGGAGATCGAGCGCCTGCTCGACCTGCGGGACCGCCAGCAATTGACGCCGGAAGAGCAGGCGGAAAACGATACCGGCCTGGCCGCCGCCGTGCTCACGCTCTGGCAGACCCGTATGCTGCGCCCGCTGCGGCTCAAGGTCATCGACGAAGTGAAGAGCGGGATCGGCTATTTCACCAGCACGTTCTTCGCCGAACTCCCCAATCTCTACATCCAGACGGCCGAGCGACTGGAATCGAGCTACCCGGGAGCACGCTGGGCGCTGCCGGCTTTCTTTCGCGTCGGAAGCTGGATCGGCGGCGACCGGGATGGCAATCCTTTCGTCACCGCGGATATCCTGCGCGAAGCCCTGCGGCTCCAGTCGGCGGCGACCCTCGATTTCTACCTCGAGGAAATCCATGAATTGGGCGGCGAATTGCCCATGTCCAGCCTTCTGGTCCAGGTGACGCCGGAACTCACGGCCCTGGCCGAGGCATCGCCGGACAAATCCCCCCAGCGAGCCGACGAGCCTTATCGCCGCGCCCTGACCGGCATCTACGCCCGTCTGGCGGCAACAGCCCGCCGCCTGGACCGCCTGGAACCCCTGCGCCATGCGGTCGGGGAGGCAGAACCCTACGCCTCCGCCGGCGAGCTGCGCAACGACCTGAAGGTCGTCTCCGCCTCCCTCAAGGCGAACGGCAGCGCCCGATTGGCCGGAGGCCGCTTGCGCAGGCTTCTCCGGGCCATTCAGGTTTTCGGCTTTCACCTCGCCCCCATCGACCTGCGGCAGAATTCCGACGTCCATGCGCGCACCGTGGGCGAGCTCTTTTCCGCCGCCGGTCGCTGTCCCGACTACGAGGCCCTGGACGAAGCGGGCCGCATTGCCCTCCTGACCCAGGAGTTGCACACCCCGCGGCCCTTGTATTCGCCCTTCCTCGAATACTCCGACGAAGCCCGGGGCGAATTGGCCATCTTCTTCGCCGCGCGGGAAATGCGCGAGCGTTACGGCGCCGCCGCCCTGCCCAATTGCATCATCTCCAAGACCGATGGCGTCTCAGACCTCCTCGAAGTGGCGCTGCTGCTCAAGGAAACCGGTCTACTCCGACCCGGCGCCGCTCCACGGCTGGACATGAACATCATCCCGCTGTTCGAAACCATCGGAGACCTGCAGCGGGCGGCGGCCACCATGGAAGGCCTCTTCCGCCTTGCGGCCTACCGCGATCTGCTGGGTTCCCGGGGCATGGAGCAGGAGATCATGCTCGGCTATTCGGACAGCAACAAGGACGGCGGCTTTCTCACCTCGGGCTGGGAACTCTACAAGGCCGAGATCGCGCTCACCCGCGTCTGCCGTGACCATGGCGTGCGCCTGCGGCTCTTCCACGGCCGTGGAGGATCGGTCGGCCGTGGCGGCGGCCCCAGCTATCAGGCCATCCTCGCCCAGCCGGCAGGAGCGGTTTCGGGGCAGATTCGCCTCACCGAGCAGGGAGAAGTCATCTCGACCAAGTACGGCAACCCGGGAACCGGCCGCAGGAACCTGGAGGTCCTGCTGGCTGCCACCCTCGAGGCCAGCCTCACCGACCACGAAAACCGGGTCGAGCCGGCGGAGGCCTTCCATCCGGTGATGGATCGCCTTTCGGACCTGGCTTTCCGCGCCTATCGCGGCCTTGTCTATGAAACCGAGGGATTCACCCGGTATTTCCGTCAATCCACGGTGGTGTCGGAAATTGCCAACCTGAACATCGGCAGCCGGCCTGCTTCACGCAAAGCTTCCGACAGCATCGAGGACCTGCGGGCCATACCCTGGGTCTTCAGCTGGGCTCAGTGCCGCCTCATGCTGCCCGGATGGTTCGGCTTCGGCTCCGCCGTCGACGTCTGGCTGCAGGAGAATCCAGCGGGTCTCGCCACCTTGCGCCGCATGTTCCATGCGTGGCCCTTCTTCCAGACGCTGCTTTCCAATATGGACATGGTTCTGGCCAAATCCGACCTCGCCATCGCCTCGCGCTATGCCGAGCTGGTGACTGAAGACGGCCTGCGCGATCGGGTGTTCGGAGCGATCCGCAGGGAATGGGAGCTTACCCGCAAGCACCTGCTGGCCATCGAAGAGCAGGAGGATTTCCTGGCCGACAACCCCCTTCTCAGACGTTCCATCCAGCAGCGTTTCCCGTACATGGATCCTCTGAACCATCTCCAAGTGGAATTGCTCAAGCGGCACCGGGCAGGGGAGACGGACGAGCGGGTAGCTCGCGGACTCCACCTCACCATCAACGGTATCGCCGCAGGCTTGCGCAACAGCGGCTGACGGCCGGTGGGCGTTTCCCGGGCCCGGGAAGTCCCGTAAAATGGCGGCTTCCCGGACCACCGCAGCCCCTGGGCGGTGACGGCCTTCTGGAGTCAGCATGCGCCCTTCTTCCCGACATCGCTCTTGGCGGACTGCCTTGATGTTTGCGACGGCTCTCGCGCTCATCGGCTGTAGCCGCGGTCCCGAAACGGGTAAGTCTTCGTCGGCCGCCAGTGCTCCCGTGGCCGACCCGGCGACCCCCCAGTCTCCCCTTGCAATCGCCGCTATCCACGGCGATCTCGCCGAGGTCAAGAAGCTGCTTGACGCCGGGGCCGAGGTTAATGCCCGCGATGCGCTCGGACGCACGCCACTGCATATGGCAGCGTTCTATGCGCGGCAACGCTCCTCGCTGCTCCTCATTTCGCGGGGATCCGAACTGGAGGCGAAGGACCGGGCAGGCATGACGGCCCTACACGCGGCTATCCTCTCCGGTAGCGAGCAGGAGGCCGAGGTCCTGCTCACCATGGGTGCAGACGTCAAGGCAATTGCCGCCAACCGGACCACCCCGCTCCATCTTGCCGCGGCAACCGGCCAGCCCGAGATGGCGAAGCTTCTGCTCGAGCACGGGGCCGAACTCCAGGCCAAGGACGCCACCGCCCATACGCCCCTTGACCTCGCAACCCGCAACCAGCATCCGGTCACCTCCGCGCTGCTCAAAGATCACAAACCCGGGAAGGCTCCTTGACCATACGCCGTACCATCTTCTACGTCTCCGACGGCACCGGCCTGACCGCGGAAGCCTTGGGACACAGCCTGCTCACCCAGTTCGAGGACGTCGTATTCCGCGAGGTGCGCATCCCTTTCCTCGACGACCGGGCCAAGGCCCAAGATGCCGTGCTCCGCATCAACGCCACGGGCGAGGAAGACGGGCTACGGCCCATCGTCTTCACCACCCTGGTCGATCAGGAACTGGCCGCCATCGTCCATGAGGCCGACGCCTTCAGCCTCTCCTTTTTCGAAACCTTCCTCGCCCCTCTTGAAGCCGAACTTGGCGTCAAGTCGAGCCATACCGTAGGCCGCTCCCACGGTTCCGCCGACAGTTCCGACTACAAGAAGCGCATCGAAGCCATCAATTACACCCTCGCCCACGACGACGGCATCACCGACCGCGACTTGGAGCAGGCCGACGTCGTTCTAGTGGCAGTTTCCCGCTGCGGCAAGACGCCAACCTCGCTGTATCTCGCCATGCAATTCGGACTCAAGGCGGCCAATTTCCCGCTCATTCCGGAAGATTTCGATCGCGGGCGCCTGCCCGGCACATTGGAGCGGCATCGCAGCAAGCTTTTCGGGCTGACCATCCAGCCCGAGAGGCTTGCCCGTATTCGCGAGGAGCGGCGCCCCAACAGCCGCTACGCCTCCCTCGCCAACTGCCGCCACGAGGTGACTGAAGCGGAAAAAATGATGCGGCGGGAAGGAATACGCTGGCTCGATTCGTCGACCAAATCGATCGAGGAAATCGCAACGACGGTGCTTCAGGAACTGCGGCTGCGCTGACGCCGCATTTCGAAGAGACAGATCGCCGCTGCTGCGGCTACGTTGAGGGATTCCACGCCGCCGGCCATGGGAATGCGCACGCGGATTCCCGCCCGCTCCAGCAGGCTGGTGCGGACCCCACGGCCTTCGGCGCCGAAGATCCAGGCAACGGGGGTTTCCAAGCGCGCTTCCCAGGGTGGCGCGCTGCCGGCCAGGCAGGTGGCGGCAACGCTTTCCCGGTAGGTGGCGAGAAAGGATTCCAGGTCGATCGCTTCATACAATGCAACGGCAAAATGGGCGCCCTGCCCGGCTCGCAGGACCTTGGGCAGCCACGCGCCGGCGCAGTCCGGGGAAAGCAGGACGTGACCGACGCCTGCCGCGGCAGCGGTGCGAATCAGGGTTCCGACGTTTCCTGGATCCTGTACGCCGTCGAGCAGAACGCAGTCCACCGCCGTGGGCAGAGCCGTCGGGGACTCCGGAATGGGGGCCAGTGCCAGGACGCCGCTCGGGTTGTCTAGGGTCCCGAGGGAGCGGAAAAGACCGTCCGGAAGACAGACGGCGCTGCGACCGGCAAGGTAGGCGGCGATTTCGCCGGTCCCTGCGCGGGATTCGCAGACCACCAGAGCCTCGACCGGACCCTGGGCGGCTTCGTAGGCGGCCACCAGGTGCAGTCCCTCGAGAACGGTGCTGCCTTCCTTGCGGCAGTCCCGGGCCGAAGCCACCAGGCGCCGCAGGCGCCTGACCAGGGGGTTATCGCGGGAATCGATCCGCTTCAGATCCATCGCCCGAGGGTGGCGATGGCAATGACCACGAATCCCAGGCTGAGATTGAATCCCACCAGCTTGCGGATTCTCCCCAGAGCTGCGGCACCGGCGGGCCAGTTGCTCGCCGCTACCGCCTCGCGCAGGGCGGTGTAAGGAACGGTCACCACGCCGACGAAGACGGCCAGCATGAGGAGCCCCAAGCCGAACATCAGATGAAGGTGGGGCGGCGCGACGGCAAATCCCTGGGTAGCGAGCATGATGAATCCACTGACCAGGATGAGAGCGACGGCTGCCCAGACAAAGCGGAAGAAGCGCTCGAAGACCTTGACCCAGAGCGTAAGTCGTAGCGGCGGATCGAGAGTCTCTGCGGCCACCGGACGCAGGCAGACGTAGGCGAAGAACATCCCGCCGACCCAGACGACGACCCCGGCAAGGTGCAGGAAAAGCCAAAGAGGCTGGGTATTCATTGCTTTTTCTCCTCGAGAACTGCGCGCACGGGCGCGTAACTGCGGCGATGGATGGGACTGGCCCCGTTCGCCTTTAGGGCGGCGAGGTGCGCGGCGGTGGGATAGCCCATGTGGCCTGCCAGACCGTACTGGGGATAACGTTCTGCAAGGCGGCGCATTTCCGCGTCGCGGCTGGTCTTGGCCAGAATCGATGCCGCCGCGATGGGCGCCACGCTGGCATCCCCTTTGACGATGGTCTGCACTGGACAGTTCAAGCTCGGCGGAATATTTCCGTCTACCAGGGCGGCTTCGGGCACCACGCCGAGGCGGGCAACCGCCCGCGCCATGGCCAAGAGGGTCGCCCGGAGGATGTTCAGATCATCGATCTCTTCCACCGTCGCCCAGGCCACGGCCCAGGCAATGGCCTCGGCCTTGATCGTCTCTGCCAGGCACTCCCGCCGCTTTTCCGAAAGTTTCTTGGAGTCGTCGAGCCCGGCAATGGGTCGCGCACCATTGAGGATCACCGCGGCGGCGACGACCGGCCCAGCCAGGGGGCCGCGCCCCGCTTCATCGATCCCGCACACGAGGCCGGCAGGATAGATCAGCTCAGGCACTGGAGCACCGCCTCCGCCGCCCGGGCGGCAGTCCCCTGACGCAATTGAAGGTGGATGTCGGTGAATACGGCTGCGAGGGCCTCGGCGCCGGCCTTGTCCTCATAAAGCCTGACCAGGGCGGCGGCCAGATTGTCCGGAGTGGCTTCCTCCTGAAGAATTTCGGGTACGACGAAGCGTCCGGCCAGGATATTGGGCAGTCCGACATAGGGCAGATAGCCCATACGCCTCATGATCCAGGCCGACGCCGGGGCGACCTTGTAGGTGATGACCATGGGACGCTTGACCAGCGCAGCCTCCAGGGTGGCCGTGCCGCTTGCCACCAGGGCGACGTCAGCGGCGCCGAGAGCGTCCTGGGCGTGACCGAAAAGGAGGCGGAACGGAACGTCGGCGGCTTGGCCTTCGTAAATCGCCTGCTCGAACAGGAGCCGGGTTTCCCGGGTGGCGAGCGGAACCAGAAAACGGGAGTTCGGATAATGGCGCTCGTGGAGCAACTTGGCAGTGGCGACGAAGGTCGCCGCCATATATTGCAGTTCGGACTGCCGCGATCCGGGCAGCAAGGCAAATATGGGTGCGGCGGCCGGGAGTTCGAGCCGCACCCTAACCTCTGCCTTGTCGGTGGTCAGCGGGATGGTGTCGGCCATGGGGTGGCCGACGTAGGCCACCGGAATACCTGCCTTCTGATAGAGGGGCGGTTCCATGGGAAAGAGCGCCAAGACCTTGTCCACCGCCCGGTGCATCGATTTGATCCGTCCTCCCCGCCAGGCCCAGATGGAGGGACTGATGTAGTGGATGGTGCGGATTCCCCGCCGCTTCAGGGCCGCCTCGAGATCGAGGTTGAAATCCGGCGCATCGACGCCGATGAAGACATCGGGAGGGTCCGCAAGCAGACGCTTTTTCAATTGTCTACGGATGCCGGCAATTTCGCGGTAATGCCGCAAGACCTCGAAATAGCCCCTCACCGCAAGCTTTTCCGCCGGCCACCAGGCGTCGAAGCCCTGACTCTCCATGCGCGGGCCGCCGATCCCGAAAAACTTCGCCCGCGGCAGACGCTCACGCAAAGCCGCCAGCAGGTGGCTGGCCAGCAGGTCCCCCGAAGCCTCGCCCGCCACCAGGGCGATGCGGACTTCTCTTCCCACTTCCTTCATCGAATGATGCCGCGTTTCGAAACGTCCAGGAATTCGACCAAGAGCCGAACGTCCGGCTGGATTTGCGCTTCTTCGATCAGTTTTGCCCGCGCTTCTTCCAACATCAGACCCGACTTGTAGAGCGTTCGGTAAGCCCGCTTGAGGGCGGTGATCGCCTCGGATGAAAAGCCGCGCCGCTTGAGACCCTCGGTATTGATCCCGTACGGCTGGGCAGTATTGCCGGCCGCCATGAGGTAGGGCGGAATGTCTTGCAGGACGACGGTTCCGACGGCGGTCATGACATGGGCGCCGATACGGCAGAACTGATGCACCCCGGTATAGCCGCCCAGGATGGCCCAATCGTCGATATGGACGTGGCCGGCCAGTTGGGCATTGTTGGCGAAGGTGGTGTGGTGGCCAACCTGGCAGTCATGGGCGATATGCACATAGGCCATGATCCAGTTGTCGTTGCCGATGCGGGTGACGCCCGCATCCTGGGCCGTTCCCAGGTTGAAGGTGCAGAATTCGCGGATGGTGTTGCGATCGCCGATTTCCAGACGCGTATCCTCGCCGGCGTATTTCTTGTCCTGGGGCACTTCGCCAAGGGAGCAGAATTGGTAGATGCGATTCTCGCGACCAATTCGGGTGTGCCCCTTGATCACCACGTGGGGACCGACCTCGGTGTGGTCGCCGATTTCGACGTCGGCCCCGATCAGCGAGTAGGCCCCGATCGTCACCTGGGCGCCGATCCTTGCCGCCGGATCGACGATGGCGGTAGGGTGAATCATTGCTGGATATCCCGTTTGGCGCACATGAGCTTGGCCTCGGCGACCACCAGACCATCCACCCGGGCTTCGGCCTTGTATTTCCAGATTCCCCGCATCTGCCGCTCGATCTCGACATGCAGATGCAACTGATCACCGGGCATCACTGGCTTTTTGAAGCGCGCCTCGTCGATGCCGACGAAGTAGAAGACCGAGTTGGGATCGGGTTTCTCGCCCATGGTCTTGAACGACAGAATACCCGCCGCCTGCGCCAGGGCCTCCATGATGAGAACGCCAGGCATCACGGGATGGTGGGGAAAGTGCCCCTGAAAGAAGGGCTCGTTGATGGTGACGTTCTTGTAGGCGTGGATCGATTTGCCGACTTCCATGGCGAGCACCCGGTCCACCAGGAGGAAAGGGTAACGGTGGGGCAGGTGCTCAAGTATGCTATGAATGTCCATTTTATCAACTCTCTACGTTAGTTTTTGAAAGTATTTTCTCTAACTCTGAAACCCGGGCCGCCAAGGCGGCCAAATGACGAATCTGGGCCGCGTTACGGAGCCAACGATCATGCTCCTCCAGGGGAAAGAGGGCAGTGTACTTTCCAGCGCGGGTTATGCTTTTCATGACCATCGTTCCGGGGGAAATGACGGTCCCCGCCACGATCTCGAGATGACCGAGGATCATTGCCGCCCCACCTATCATGCAACCCTTGCCGACCCGCGTACTCCCGGCGATGCCGACACAGCCCGCGATCACGGTATGGTCCCCGATGACGCAGTTGTGCCCGATCTGGATCTGATTGTCCAACTTGACGCCATCGCCAACGATCGTATCGTCCAGGGCTCCCCTATCGATCGAGGTATTGGCTCCGATTTCGACGTCATCACCGACCACCACGCGGCCGATCTGAGGAATCTTGACCCAGGTGCCCTGGTCCGGGGCAAATCCGAATCCATCGGCCCCGATCACCGCACCGGAATGGATGATCGCCCGTTTGCCTATCCTGCACCCGGGGTAAACGGTGGCCCGGCCATGCAGCAGGCTCCCCTCGCCGATACTGACACCGTCCCCGATGACGCAACCGCCGTGAATGACGACCCCATCCCCGAGGAGTACATCGCGGCCGATGACCGCTTGGGGACCGATGCTGACTCCCGCCGGCACATCCGATTCGACGGTCGCCGTCGGATGCACGCCCAACGGGGGCGCAGGGAAGGGATGGAGCAGGCTGGCAACCCGGGCGTAATACGCATAGGGATTGGCCGCGACAATCCGCGCGCCCGGGTAGTCCGCAGCGCTTTCAGCGCCAACGATGACCGCCCCGGCCCTTGTGGTCTGCAGTTGCTTGCGGTACTTGGGATTGGCCAGAAAGGCAATGTCGCCTTCTTCGGCCGACGCCAGAGTCGCCACGCCATAAACCCGCTTCTCGGCGTCCCCAAGCACATCGCCGCCCAAGCGGGCGGCGATGTCTGCGAGCCGAAAACCCCTTCCGTCCGGGGAGGACATCATTTGGCCTCGGAAAGCGCCTTGATGACTTTTTCGGTAATGTCCAGGCGAGGACTGACCCAGACGACATCCTGCAGAATCAGGTCGTACTTCTCCGTCTCGGCAATCTGCTTGATGGCCTTGTTCGCCTTTTCGATCACCGCAGCGTTCTCCTCGTTCTGGCGAAGGTTCAGATCCTCCCGGAATTCACGCTGCTTGCGCTGGAATTCGCGGGAAAGTTCGGCGAATTCCTTCTCTTTGGTGCGGCGGTCCGCCTCGGACATGGTCACGGAGTTCTTTTCCAGGTTTTCCTGCATGCCCTGTAGCTGTTTTGCCATACGCTGCAAATCCTGGTCACGCTTGGAAAATTCCCCTTCCAGCTTCTTGGCCGCTTTGACCGCCGCCGGAGCATCGCGGAAGATGCGCTGGGTATTGACATAGCCGATCTTCAACTGATCGGCCGAAACCGAACCTGCAGCGAGCGCTGCAATGCTCATGGCGGCGACGAAGAGAAATCTGGCTTTCATCAACTCGGTACTCCTGGATTAAAAAGTCGTTCCCATCTGGAACTGGAATCGTTCGGTCTTGTCGCCGTCTTTCTTGTTGATCGGGGCGGCGACGCTGAATTTGAGGGGCCCGAGAGGCGAGATCCAGGCTGCGGAAATCCCCGTGGCCGACCGCAATTCGCCAAAATCCAGTTGTTCTCCCTTGGCGTACACGTTGCCGAAGTCGACAAACAGCCCCATGCGCAAAGACTTTTCGAACCCCGGAACACCCCACAGCAATTCGGCGCCACCCAGCACCATCCGATTGCCCCCCAAGCGCTCGTCGGTAAGCACACCGTTTTTCGTATCCCGAGGCCCCAGGCTCGCCGAGGCATAACCGCGGACGGAGCCGATGCCCCCAGCGTAGAAGTTCTTGTAGAACGGCAGGCTCTGGCCTCCGAGACCATTGGCAAAGCCAACCTGGCCATTGAGGGCGAGTACGAAATCCTTGCTTACTGGAAGGAAATGCTGCAACTGATAGGTCGCCCGGTAATACTTCAGATCGCCCCCCGGTACGGCCACTTCCAGGGCTGCCTTCTGCAGCGTCCCCGAAGTCGGATAGATGAAGCTATCCTTGCCGTCGCTGACCCAGCTGACCGAAACCGGAATCGAAATATTGGAATTGCCGAATTCATTGACGAAATCGATGTAGCGATTGGGGCTGTCGCTGAAGACGTCAACCGTTGTCTTGTCGAACCCCGCTCCGAAGGTCAGCGACTCCTTTTCGGCAATGGGGAAGCCGAAACGGATACCGCCGCCGGTCGAACTCGTGCGATAGCGGCCCACGGTCAGCGAAGTCGGATTGACGTTGCGATGGTAGAAGTCCCAGCCCTGGCTGATCCCATCGACGGTGAAGTACGGGTCGGTGTAGGAGAGGGCGATGACCCGGTTGATCTTGCCGGTATTGATCTGGGCGGAGACGTTCTTGCCACTGCCAAAAATGTTGGCCTGGGAAATCGATCCTGACAGGACGATTTTTTCGGTCGACGAGAAGCCCGCACCGATCATCAGGGTCCCATTGGGCTTCTCGGTCACGTTGAGATTCACGTCGAGTTGATCCGCGGTTCCTGGAACCGGGGGCGTCTCGACGGCGACCTCCTGAAAAACGCCGAGTTTATCGACCCGTTGCTTGGACAGTGCGACCTTGCCGGAATCGTACCAACCGCCTTCCATCTGGCGCATCTCACGCCGAATGACTTCGTCCCTGGTCCGGGTATTGCCGGTGATGTTGATGCGCCGGACATAGACCCGCTTGCCCGGATCGACGAAGATGGTGAACGCGACCTGATGCTTTTCCTTGTCGACTTCCGGCGCGGCATTGACGTTGGCGAAAGCGTACCCTTCCTTGGCTAGGCGATCGGTCACCGCCTTGGTGGAATCGTTCAGTCTTTCCCGCGAAAACACATCGCCCGGACGAACGCTGACCAGAGGACGCAACTCGGGCTCGCCCAGGATGAGGTCCCCCGCCAGTTTGACTGAGGAAACCTGGTAGCGCTCGCCCTCGCTGATGTTGATGGTGATGTAGACGTCCTGCTTGTCGGGCGAAATCGAGACCTGGGTCGATTCGACCGCGAACTCCAGATACCCCCGGTTCATGTAGTGCGATTTGAGCTTTTCCAGGTCCGCGGATAGCTTTTGGCGGGAATACTGGTCGTTCTTGCTGTACCAGGTCATCCACCCCGGGGTGGTGAGTTCGAAAAGGCCTAGGAGATCCTTCTCCTTGAAGTCCTTGCTGCCAACAATGCTGATCTGGCGAATCTTGGCCGCCCGACCTTCCTCGATATTGAAATTGATGCCGACGCGATTCCGCTCGAGGGGGGTCACCGTCGTGGTGACATTCGCGGCGTAACGTCCGCGGGCCAGATACTGGCGTTTCAGTTCCTGTTCGGCTTTCTCAAGCTGTGACCGGTCGAAGATGCGACCGTCGGCGATACCGGTTTCCTTCAGCGCTTTGAGGATCTGATCCTTCTCGAATTCCTTCATGCCGTCGAAGGCAATCTGGGCTATCGCCGGACGCTCCTGGAGAACGACGACCATGACGTCCTTTTCGACTTCGATGCGAACGTCCTTGAAGAAGCCTGTGGCAAAGAGCGCCTTGATGGCCTGGGCGGCCTTGTCGTTGGTGAGGGTGTCACCGACCTTGACGGGCAGGTAGCTGAAGACGGTTCCCGCCTCGGTACGCTGAATGCCTTCGATACGGATATCTTTGATGGCAAAGGGATCGAACGCCAAGGCAGGCATGGCGACGGCACCGGCCAGCAGGATAGCCAGGAAGGATTTATTCATCTTCAGCCGGAAAGCAGGCGGTTTATGTCGTTAAAAAAAGCAAAAGCCATCAGGGCCAACAAGAGGGAAAGGCCAATCTGCTGGCCGATTTCCATGGCCCGCTCCGACAGGGGGCCGCGCCTGACAACTTCGATCATATGATACATCAAATGCCCCCCGTCCAGCACCGGAATGGGCAGCAGATTGAGTACTCCGAGGCTGATACTGACCAGAGCCATGAATTTCAGGTAATAGTCGAGACCAAGCTTGGCCGATTGCCCCGCATAGTCAGCGATGGTCACCGGTCCGGAAAGATTGCGCCAGGAAACTTCCCCAGTCAGCATCTTGCCCAGCATCACCAAGCTGAACACGGACTTGTCCCAGGTTTCTTCGATGGCCTTAGCACCGGCAGTAAGGAAATCGTAGCTCACCCGAGTACGAACCTCCCGCAGCGGTTCGTCGCTCTCGGCAGGAGCTACGCCTATGCGGCCGATTGTGTGGCGCCGTTCTTCCACCTCGGCAGGTACCACGGTGAGTTCTTCCTCGCCACCTGCGCGGGCCACCCGGAAACGCAGCCCCTTTCCGGGCGAGCTGCGAACGATGACCACCACATCGGGCCAGCGATCCACGACCTGGCCGTCGATGGCCAGCACTCGGTCGCCCTGTTTCAGGCCCGCCACTTCTCCTGGGCTGTCGGGGACGACCCTGCCGACCACTGCTGGAATCGGCGGCCGATAGAACGTCAGTCCCAGGCGTTCGAATGCATCCCCTTCCCAGCCACGGGCGCCCGCCAGAACAAGATCCAATCGGCGAACGGAGATGAGCCCCGCTTCGTCGATCACCTCGACGCGGACATCTTCCTGTTCGACAGCCTTTTTCAGGACCTGCCAGCGGAAATCGGTCCAGGTCCGTACCGCTTCGCCATCGACATTGCGCACCAGCTCCCCATTGGCGAACCCGGCCACGGCCGCGGGGCTTCCGGCGGACGGCGTACCGAGGATGGGAAGCAATTCGTCGCTTCCGGCCAGGAAGACGCCCCAGTAAAGCACGATGGCCAGAAGAAAATTGGCCAGGGGACCGGCAACGACGATGGCGCTGCGGCGCCCAACGCCCTGGCGGTTGAAGGCCCGATGAAGCTCGTGGGGGGCCACCTCGCCTTCCCGCTCGTCGAGCATCTTGACGTAGCCTCCCAAGGGAAAGGCCCCCAAGACCCATTCCGTCTCGTCAGCACCCGAGATGCGGGACCACAGGGGGCGGCCGAAACCGACCGAGAAACGGAGCACCTTGACGCCACACAGACGGGCCACGAGAAAGTGGCCGAACTCATGCACGACGATCAGGACGCCCAACACCACCACGAAGGCGGCGGCATAGACAGGAAAATCGCTCACCGCTTGCGTCAGTCGCCGATGAGGCCGTGGGCGACGCGTCGCGCCTCGCCATCGGAGCCCAGGACATCTTCGAGACTGCCCTCCGGTCCCGCCGGAAGCCGATCGAGAGTCGCGGCGATCACCCGGGCAATTCCGAGAAAGGGCAATTTGCGATCGAGGAAAGCGGCAACGGCGACCTCATTGGCGGCGTTGAGGATGGCCGGCGCGGTTCCTCCGGCGGAGAGAGCATCGTAGGCCAGCCGGAGGCAGGGAAACCGCTCGAAATCCGGCGCCTCGAAATCGAGCCGGGCGAGCTTGAAAAGGTCGAGGGGCTCCACCCCCGATTCGATCCGCTCCGGATAGGCCAGCGCGTGGGCAATAGGCGTTCGCATGTCGGGATTGCCGAGCTGGGCGATGATGGAGCCATCGACGTAATCGACCAGCGAATGGATGACGCTTTGGGGATGGACGACCACCTGGATGCGCTCAGGCTCGCAATCGAATAGCCAGCGGGCCTCGATGACTTCCAGGCCCTTGTTCATCATGGTGGCCGAATCGACCGAAATCTTGCGGCCCATGACCCAGTTCGGATGGGCGCAGGCGGATTCCGGGGTCACCTCGGCCAGCGCCTCCACCGGCGTCGTCCGAAACGGCCCACCCGAAGCGGTGAGCAGGATGCGCCGAACCCCACAGCGCCGGAGCCCGGTAGAAAAATCAGCCGGCAGGGACTGGAAGATGGCATTGTGTTCGCTATCCACCGGAAGCAGACGCCCGCCCGATTCCCGCATCGCCGCCATGAACAGCTCACCGGCCATCACCAGGGCCTCCTTGTTGGCGAGCAGTATCTTTTTGCCCCGGCGGGCTGCGGCCAAAGTCGGCGCAAGGCCCGCGGCACCGACAATGGCGGCCATCACGGTATCGACTTCGGGATGGGTCGCCAGATCGATGAGCGAATCGACTCCATGGAGCACTTCGGTGCTCACCCCGGCGGTCTTCAACCGCCCGGCCAAGTCATCGGCCAGTCGAGCATCGCGCAGGACGGCGTAAGGCGGCCGGAATTCCACGCACTGCTCGAACAGGCGGTCGACTTGGCTATGGGCACAGAGGCCGAAAATCCGGTAACGGCCTGGGTGCCGACGGACCACGTCAAGCGTGTTGACACCGATCGATCCCGTGCACCCCAGGAGGGTGAGACTCTGGCGCGTCATCCGCCTGCCCTTCCGGACAGAAGCCACAGGCACGCCACGGTCGGCAGGGTCGAGGTCAGGCTGTCGATGCGGTCAAGCACCCCTCCATGACCGGGGAGTATGGTGCTGCTGTCCTTCAGCCCCGCTTGGCGCTTGAGCAGTGATTCGAAAAGATCGCCCAGGATGCTCACGGCAGTCACCAGGACAAGGCCCGGTAGCCATACGAGGAGCGACCCTTCGCCGCCGAAGAGACCATGCCGAAGGGCGAGTCCATAGAGCATCACTGCGATACCGGCGCCGATGGCTCCTTCCCAGGTCTTTCCAGGACTGACCGTTGGCGCAAGTTTGTGCCGACCCCAGGTCTTGCCGGCAAAATAGGCGGCGATGTCCGCGAGCCAGACGACCGCCAGGATCGCCAGCAATACCCCGGGGCCAAGGACGCGCAACTGCACGATGGCCAACCAGGCGGGAAGCAAGACCAGCAAACCGACGATCGCGCCGCCCACTCGTCCCGGCCACTTGAATCGCAGCCACAGCGGGACGACGAGGAGCCAGAAAGCCAAAGCCGGGAGGTAGAGGGCGATCGCTTCATCGGTTTGCGTCACTTCGACCAGTTGCGGCCGGCCCACGGTCAATCCCACTGCCAGCAATCCCAGGGCAATGCCATAGGCCACCCTCTTGCCCCTCGCCCATTGGACCAGCCCTCCCCATTCCCAGGCGGCGATCGCCGTCGCAGCCGCCATCAACAGAGCCCACTGCACCTGGGTCAGGAGAAACAGGCTCGGCAGCAACACCGCCAGGAGGCCTATCGCCGTGGCGATGCGGGTCTTAAGCATGGGAAGGCGTCGCGACTGCCGACGGCAACTGCTCGCTGGTGCGTCCGAAACGGCGTTCCCGCTGGTGATACGACTCAATGGCCGCGTCCAGGGCTTTCCCATCGAATTCTGGCCAGAGCAGGTCGGTGAAGTGGAGCTCGGTATAGGCCAGTTGCCAGAGCAGGAAATTGCTGATTCTCTGCTCTCCCCCGGTCCTGATGAAGAGATCGGGCTCAGGGGCGAAACTCATCGCCAGGTAGGGTTCCAGGTCGCTCTCCGCCCATTGCGCGAGATCAGGTCGCTCGGTCCGCAGGCGATTGGCGGCCTGGATGATGTCCCAGCGACCCCCGTAATTCGCCGCGACCGTCAGTTGAAGACGTTGATTGGCCATGGTCTTCGCTTCCGCTTCGCCGATCAGCTCCCGCAGTTTGGGATCGAACCGGCTGATATCGCCGACGATCCGCAAGCGCACCCCGTTGCGGTGGAGCTTCGCGACTTCCTGTTCGAGGGCCTTGACGAAGAGTTGCATGAGCAAGCTCACCTCCTCCGCCGGGCGACGCCAATTCTCGGAACTGAAGGCAAACAGCGTGAGGAATTCGACTCCCCGTTCGAGGCAGGCTTTGACCATCTCGCGGACCGTCTCGACCCCACGTTTGTGGCCCGCAAAGCGCGGCAGGAAGCGCTTCTTTGCCCAACGGCCATTGCCGTCCATAATGACGGCGATATGCCGCGGGACTGGCGGCGTCTCGGGAACTTCCCGGGTTGAGCTCGTGAAAATGGGCATGCGATGCGGGCCGCGTCAGACCTGCATCAACTCGGCCTCTTTCTGGGCCAGAATCTTGTCCACCTCGGCGACGTACCTGTCGGTGAGTTTCTGGACGTCGTCCTGGGCGCGGCGCTCGTCATCCTCAGGAATCTCATGTTTCTTGAGGGCATCCTTGAGATGGGTGTTGGCGTCGCGACGCAGGTTGCGGATCGCCACCTTGGCTGTCTCGCCTTCTTGACGGACCACTTTGGTCAGGTCGCGACGGCGTTCCTCGGTGAGCGCCGGCATGGGAACGCGGATCAACTCGCCTTGGGTAGCGGGGTTGAGACCCAGGTCCGAATCGCGGATCGCTTTCTCGACCTTCTGGACCATGTTCTTTTCCCAGGGCTGGACCCCCAGGGTGCGCGCATCGATGAGGGTAATGTTGGCCACCTGATTGACCGGCACCAGGGACCCGTAATAATCCACCTGGACGTGATCCAGAAGGCCGACGTGAGCACGGCCGGTACGGACCTTGGCCAGATCGGCTTTGAGCGCTTCCAGGGAGCGCTGCATCTTGTGCTCCGCGGTTTTTTTCAGTTCGGCAATCATCACGTTCTCCGTCAGCAATAAACCAACGTACCCTCGTCTTCGCCGCAGACGACGCGCTTCAACGCACCGGCCTTGAAGATGGAAAACACGTTGATCGGCAGTTTCTGGTCGCGGCACAGGGCGAACGCCGTGGCATCCATGACCGCGAGGTTGCGCGAAATCGCTTCGTTGAAGCTGATCCGGTCGTAGCGGGTGGCGGAAGGATCCTTCTTGGGGTCGGCGGTGTAGATGCCGTCGACCTTGGTCGCCTTGAGAACGATTTCCGCACCGATCTCCGATCCCCGCAGCGCGGCGGCGGTATCGGTGGTAAAGAAGGGATTGCCTGTCCCGGCACCGAAGACGACGATCTTGCCTTCTTCGAGATAGCGGATGGCCTTGCCCCGGATATAGGGTTCGACCACCTGCTCGATATTGAGCGCCGACTGGACTCGGGAATTGAGTCCCGCCTGGCGGAAGGCATCGGACAAGGCCATGGCGTTCATCACCGTGGCCAGCATGCCCATGTAGTCGGCGGTGGCACGGTCCATCCCGGTGGCCGTGCCGGCCATGCCGCGAAAGATGTTGCCTCCGCCGATGACCACGCCGATTTCCACCCCCAGATCGGCGACCGCCTTGATCTCGCCGACGATGTCCGCGATGGTCTGCGGATTGATGCCGTAGGCGTCGTCGCCCATGAGGGCTTCGCCCGAGAGCTTCAGGAGGATGCGCTTATAGCGGGGAGAAGCCATCGTCGTGGTCCCCCTGCTTACTTCTGGGAGGCTGCGGCAGCCTGGGCGGCCACTTCGGCGGCGAAGTCGGACACCTTCTTCTCGATGCCCTCGCCCACCACGTAGAGGGTGAAGCCGGCCACCGAAGCGCCCTTCTGCTTGAGCAGTTGCTCGACGGTCTGCTTGCCGTCCTCGGCCTTCACGAAGACCTGGGCCAGCAGGGTGACTTCCTTGAGGTACTTCTGGACCGTGCCTTCGGCAATCTTTTCCAACATGGCTTCCGGCTTGTTGTCGGCCCTAGCCTTTTCGATCGCAATGCGCCGCTCGGTCTCGATCAATTCGGCGGAAACACCGCTTGCGTCAAGCGCCTTGGGCTTGGATGCCGCGATGTGCATGGCGAGATCCTTGGCCAGTTGCTCGTCGCCGCCGACCACGTCGATGACGACGCCGATCTTGGAACCGCCATGGACGTAGGAAGTCAGCTTGCCTTTGGCCTCCAGCCGCACGAAGCGGCGGATCGACATGTTTTCGCCGATCTTGCCGACCAGGGCGGAGCGGGTGGACTCGACGGTACCTTCGCCCATGGGCAGCGCGGACAGCGCCGCCACGTCGGCGGGGGCGCGGGTCGCTACCAGCTCCGCGCAACCCTTGGCGAGGGCGATGAATTCGTCGTTCTTGGCGACGAAGTCGGTTTCGCTATTGACTTCGATCATGGCGCCCAGCTTGCCGTCGCCGGACAGGTAGAGCCCGACCACGCCTTCGGCGGCGATGCGGGCGGCGGCCTTGGTCGCCTTGTTGCCGAGCTTGACGCGGAGGATTTCCTCCGCCTTGCCCATGTCCCCGTCAGCTTCGGTGAGGGCCTTCTTGCATTCCATCATGGGCGCGTCGGTCTTGCCGCGCAGTTCAGCCACCATGCTTGCGGTAATTGCCGCCATATCTTCTCCTAGATGCTTGACACGCGAGGAAGGCGGGGTGAAGGCTGGCCGGAATACCGGCTTTTCCTCATCCCCCCTCACCCCGGATTACTCTGCGGATTCTTCCTCGACTTCGACGAACTCGTCGTCGCCGCCGGCCGCGACGATTTCCTGGACCACTTGGCTGCGACCCTCGAGGATGGCGTCGGCGACGCCGCGGGCATAGAGCCGGATGGCGCGGGAGGAGTCGTCATTACCCGGGATGACGTAACCGACGCCGTCCGGGGAGTGATTGGTATCGACCACGCCGATGACCGGAATGCCCAGCTTGCCGGCCTCGGTGACGGCAATCTTGTGGTAGCCGACGTCGACGATGAAAATGGCATCGGGCAGACCGCCCATGTCCTTGATGCCGCCAATGGATTTCTGAAGCTTTTCCAGTTCGCGGCGGAAAGTCAGGGCTTCCTTCTTGGGCATCTTTTCCAGATCGCCGGCTTCGACGGCCAGCTCCATGTCGCGCAGGCGCTTGATCGAGGTCTTGACCGTCTTGAAATTGGTCAGCATGCCGCCCAGCCAGCGCTGATCGACATAGGGCGCACCGGCGCGCTGGGCTTCCTCGGCCATGATTTCCCGAGCTTGCCGCTTGGTGCCGACGAAAAGGATGTTGCCCCGATTGGAAGACAGCTTCTTGACGAAGGCCATGGCTTCGTTGTACTTGGTCAGGGTCTGCTCAAGATTGACGATGTGAATCTTGTTGCGAGCGCCGAAGATGTAGGGAGCCATCTTGGGGCTCCAGAAGCGGGTCTGGTGGCCGAAATGGACGCCGGCCTCCAGCATTTGACGCATGGTCACGGACATTTGAAACTCCTTTAAGGGTTGGACCGCCACCCGCCGCCAACGCCCGCCATTCTTGGATTTCTGGCAGACACCCTTAATCGGCGGGTGTGTGGGATGTACGGCGGGCACTATGCCCGTCGCCGCCTTTCCGGACTCACGCCCGAAAAAACTTTTGGATTGTACTATGGAGTTGGCCGGGACAGAAGCCCAGAGGCCGATCAGTACCCATTCTGCTTGAGGGCGAGAAGCTGCAGGACCCGTTCCAGATAGGGCTGCCAATCCGGCATCGCGAGACCCAAAGCGGACTCCAGCCGTGAGCAATCGAGGCGGGAATTGAGGGGCCGGCGGGCGGCCTGCGCCAGTTCGCCGGTCAGAATGGGTCGGACGGCATCGGCATCCATGCGCAAGGCGAATCCACGCCGGGCGGCAAGGCCGACGATGGTGCGGGCAAATTCGTACCAGGACAGCGGATGAGCCGCGGCCAAGTGATAGAGGCGGGCCTCGCCGACCGCCAGCAGACCCCCGCGCCGGACGGCAGCCAAGGCAAGCCCGGTCACCGTGGAAACAAGAGCGGCTGGGGTCGGGCTGCCGACCTGATCGGCCACCACCTCGAGGAAGTCTCTTTCCCGGGCCAGTCTGAGGATTCTCTTGACGAAATTGTCACCCCGGGCGCCAAAGACTCCACTGGTACGGAAGATGAGCGCCCGGGCGCCCGAACCGGAAATCGCGAGTTCTCCCTCGTGCTTGGTGCGGCCGTACACGTTGAGCGGCCTTGCCGGATCGTCCTCCCGATACGGCCCCGGCTTGCCCCCGTCGAAAATATAATCGGTGGAATAGTGGATCAGGAGCGCTCCCGAACGCGCGCATTCCGCGGCGAGGAGTGCCGGCGCTTCCGCATTGATGCGGCGCGCGCTATCCGCTTCGCTCTCGGCCCGGTCCACTGCGGTGTAGCCAGCGGCATTCACGATGACGCCGGGAGCAATGCTGCGGACCCGACTACGCAGTCCATCGAGGTCCGCGAGGTCGCAATCGCCGCGCGCCAAGGCGCAGAGGGCGCCATGCGGAGCGAGGGAGCGTTGGAGTTGCCAGCCGATCTGGCCGTCGCAGCCCAGAAGAAGGATCGTCACGGCAGTTTTTTGGGGATGAATCCGGGTATGGGCGCCAGTATGCCTTCGGCGGCCGGCTTTGCGAAATGGAGCGCATAATTTATCCTTCGCCCCTTTCCCAACGCCCCACACGAAGCCAATCCCATGGGCATTTCCATCAAGACGCCTGAAGCCGTCGAAAAGATGCGCGTCGCCGGTCGGCTGGCCGCCGAAGTCCTCGACTACATCGAGCCTTTCGTCGTCGCCGGCGTGTCCACCGAAGAACTGGACCGCCTGTGCCACCACTACATGGTGGATGTCCAGGGTTGCATTCCGGCGCCCCTCAACTATGCCCCCGCGGGCTACAAGCCCTACCCCAAATCGATCTGCGCCTCGGTGAATCATCAGGTCTGCCATGGCGTTCCCGGGGAGAAGACGCTCAAGAACGGAGACATCGTCAATCTGGACATTACGACCATCAAGGACGCTTATCACGGCGACACCAGCCGGATGTTCGTGGTCGGCGAAGGATCGATCCAGGCCCGCCGCCTGTGCGAAGTCACCTTCGAGTGCCTCTGGCTGGGAATTTCGGCCGTCCGTCCCGGCGCTTTTCTAGGCGACATCGGCGCCGTGATCCAGAAGCATGCCGAGAAGAACGGCTACTCCGTCGTGCGCGAATTCTGCGGCCACGGCATCGGCGAGCGCTTTCATGAAGAACCCCAGGTCCTGCACTACGGCAGGGCCGGTACCGGGATCGAACTGAAAGCCGGGATGATCTTCACCATCGAACCCATGATCAACGCCGGCAAGGCGGCCATCCGCGAACTGGCCGATGGCTGGACCATCGTCACCAAGGATCACAGCCTGTCGGCCCAGTGGGAACACACCATCCTGGTTACCGAAACCGGCTACGAAGTCCTGACCGTCTCCACAGGAACCCGCCCCAAGCCGGACTGGATCAAATGACCCCGCCCGACGTGACGGCCCTCCGGGCTCAGGTCAAGGAAGACCAGGTCGCTTTGCGCTCTGAGTATGCCGAGCATGGCGATGCGTGCCGCCTCCTTGTTTCCCGCTGTGCCAAGGTCGACGACGTGCTCACCCGGTTGTGGCGGGAGGTGCGCTTCCCCGCCAGCGCCGCCCTTGCCGCCGTGGGCGGTTATGGCCGCGGCGAACTCTACCCGTCTTCCGACGTCGATCTCCTCATACTCCTACCGGCCGAGCCCGATGCAGCACTCCAGGCGCGTCTGGAGACTCTGATCGGCTGTTTCTGGGACATCGGCCTCGAGATCGGCCACAGCGTACGGACCATCGAAGAATGCCTCGCCGAGGCCGAAAAGGATATTACGGTCCAGACCGCACTCCTCGAATCCAGGCTTCTCGCCGGCAATTCGAAACTGTTTACGAAATTCGAGCGCGCCCTGCGGGAGCAGCTCGACCCCTTGCATTTTTTCCATGCCAAACGCCTGGAGCAGCAGGAACGCTATCTCCGCTACGCCGAAACCCCCTACAGCCTTGAGCCCAACTGCAAGGAATCGCCCGGGGGTCTGCGGGATCTCCAGGTGATCTTCTGGATTGCCCAGGCGAGCGGGTACGGGGCGTCCTGGGGAGATCTCGAGCACTGTGGGTTCCTGACCCGCGAGGAGATGCAGCACGCCGAGAGCTGCATGGATTACCTGCGCCACCTGCGCATCCGCCTGCACCTGCACCTTGGGCGACGCGAAGACCGTCTGCTTTTCGATTACCAGAACACCCTCGCAGCCCAGTTCGGCTTCGAGGCCACCGGGGCCAAGCGCGCTTCGGAACAGCTCATGCAGGGCTACTATCGGAACGCGAAAGCCGTCACGGGGCTCAACACGATCCTCCTGCAAAACATCGGCGCGGCCCTCTATCCCCGTCGGGAAACTCCGCCGCAGATCCTGGATGACCACTTCCAGTCGATCGGAGACCTGCTCGATCTGAGGGACGAAACCCTCTTCGAAACGAAGCCCTCGGCCATCTTTGACGCCTTCCTGCTGATGCAGGAGTTTTCCGATCTCAAGGGAATGACCGCGCGTACCCTACGCGCCCTCTGGCGGGCCCGGGAGCGGATCACGCCGCAATTCCGCGCCGATCCATTCAACCGAGCCCTCTTCCTGCGGCTGTTCCAGAGTCCCCGCGGGCTGGTCCATGAATTCCGCCGCCTCAATCAGCTTGACCTGCTGGGCGCCTACCTGCCGGCCTGGGAACGCATCGTCGGCCAGATGCAGCACGACCTTTTCCACGTCTATACCGTGGATCAGCACATCCTGCAGGTCATGCGCAACCTGCGGCGCTTCACCATGGCCGAATTCGCCCACGAATACCCGCTCTGCTCGCGGGTCATCAGCGATTTCGATCGTTCCTGGCTGCTCTACGTCGCCGCGATGTTCCACGATATCGCCAAGGGGCGCGGCGGCGACCACTCCGAGCTCGGCATGGCCGATGCCCGCGAATTCTGTGAGAACCATGAGCTTGATCCGGAAGATACCGAACTGGTCGTCTGGCTGGTCAAAAACCACCTGATCATGTCCCAGGTGGCCCAGAAGGAAGACCTCACCGACCCCGACGTCATCGGCGCCTTCGCCGCAACCGTCGGAGACGCCCGCCACCTTTCCGCCCTCTACCTTCTCACCCACGCCGACATCCGCGGGACCAGCCCCAAGGTCTGGAACAACTGGAAAGGCAAGCTGCTGGCCGATCTGTACTATCAAACCCTGCACCGTCTGGGGCAAGCCGATACCCCTGCCCCCCACGGCATCATTGCCGACCGGCAGGCGGAGGCCATGCGGCTGCTCCGTTATTTTGCCCTCTCCGGCACGGTGCACGAACGTCTCTGGAGCCAACTCGACACCGTCTACTTCCTGCGCCACTCGGCGGAGGAAATCGCTTGGCACACCCGCTCGCTCCATTACCGCATCTACAACGACCAGCCGGTGGTCCGCGCGAAACCCAATTCCGAGGGCGACGGCCTGCAGGTCATGGTCTACACGCGAGACCAGCCCGATCTCTTCATCCGCATGGTGGGATTTTTCGCCCGTAACGGCTACAACATCGTCGACGCCAAGATCCACACTACCCGCCATGGCTACGCCCTCGACAGCTTCGTCGTCCTCGACGTCGTCGAACGGGACAACGACCGCGAGATGGTGACGTACATCGAGCACGAACTGGCCGATCGGCTGATTCATCAATCCCCTCCGGACACCCCAGCTTCCGGACGGCTCTCCCGCCAGGTCAGGCATTTCCCGATCGAACCCGAGGTCTCGATCCGGCCCGACGAGAAAGGCGCGCACTACGTCCTCAGTCTGGTCGCCGCCGACCGCCCCGGACTTCTCTATACGGTCGCGACGACCTTGGCCGAGTTTGGAGCCAATCTGCACACCGCCAAGATCGCCACCCTCGGAGAGCGGGTCGAGGACGTCTTCCTGTTGAGCGGCGGCGATTTGCGCAGCAGCGCAAGCCGCATCCAGTTGGAAACCGAACTGATGGAACGACTGAAGGTCTGAATTGGGGGATTCGGGTGTCATCTGACTTCCCCGGCCGCCCGTTGACCGGGCATCGCCCGGACTCTCGCCCTGGCCCCGCACCGTCTTCCCGGGAGCTGCCATGACCTTTGCCCCCCTCTTCATCCTCGCCGCCGCCGCCCTTGCCGTCCCGACTGCCCATGCGGATGCCTACAAGTGCCGCACGGCCGACGGAAGCACCGTCATTTCCAGCGATCCGTGCCCGAGCGGGAGTCGCACCGAAAGCGTCGCTCCGGCCGAAAAGATCACCCCGGAACAGAAAGCCGAGGCGGAGAGACAACTCGCCCGCGACCGCGAAGCGCTCGCCGAGAGGGAAAGAGCGCGGGCTTTGGAAGAGCGGCGCGATCAGGACAGCCAGCGCAGAATCGCCGAGGAAGAATCGGCCAGGCGCACGGCCTGCCTCGACAATGCCCAGCGCGAGCCGGATCCGGTTCAGCGTGCCAATCTCATCGCCGCGTGCCAGGGTGTCGCGCCGTCGCCCCCCGCCGTCATCCAGCAGCCGGTCTATGTGCCGGTAGTTCCCATCCGTCCCCAGAAGCCGCGGGATGAGCCCTGTCCTGGGGGCAACTGCAGCCCGCCGCCGGTTGTTCCCCCGCCGCCCCAAAATCCGACCGGGGCGCCCTACGCTCCCAGCCAGGAAAAACCACGCAAGAATTGCCAGCTCGTGGGCGGCATCATGCGCTGCGAGTGATCCGGTCTTCGCACGGAACGGCAGAGCAGCCGGTCACACCGACATGCCTAGGGGCCGTACCGCTCCCTGGCTGCCCACCAGTCTTTCGATGATGGAACGCACCCGTCCCATGGCATCCTGAAGGACATGCTCGAGGCTTTCGAAATGGATGCCGTGCGCGCTGCTCCCGCGACCCGCCGCATGGTTGGCCACCACGTTGATCGCCGCGTAGGGCAATCCGATTTCCCGGGCCAGGATCGCTTCCGGCATCCCGGTCATCCCCACCACGTGAGCTCCGTCACGCTCCAGCCGATCGATCTCGGCGGCGGTTTCGAGACGGGGCCCCTGGGTGGCTGCGTAAACCGCTCCATCCTTGATCTCCACACCCACCATCGCGGCCGCATGCGCGATCCGGTCCCGCAGGTCGGCGTCGTAGGGGTCGGTAAAATCCACGTGGGTCACCGGCGTCCCCCCGCCGTCGAAGAAGGTTGCCTTGCGACCCCAGGTGTAGTCGATGATCTGATGGGGCACCACGATGTCCCCCGGCGACAGGTCGCCGCGTATCCCGCCGACCGAAGCCACCGAGATGATCCCGCTGGCGCCGTTCTCGCGCAGGGCCCAGATGTTGGCCCGGTAATTGACCATGTGGGGAGGAATGGTGTGGCCATAACCGTGCCGAGGGAGAAAGAGGGCAGGCATGCCGCCGATCTGGCCGACCACAATCGCGCCCGAGGGCTCGCCGTAAGGGGTACGCACCACTTCCCGATGGGACACGTCCAGGTTGGAGAGCGTGGTCAGGCCACTGCCGCCGATGATCGCCAGCATCTTGCTTCCTTTCTCAATCCTTGCGCAGCGCGAGCAGCGAAGCCAGCGTCGGTACCACGCTTTTCAACGACGGGTGGGAGCGACGAATCTGGGCCAGATCGACCACGTTTCCCTCGAGTTTGCGATAGAGCGCATTGTCCTTCACCGCACCGAAGGGCAATTCCGACAATGTCTTGCCCAGGTGGTAGCGAACCAGGGTATCGCGGCCGATATCCTTGGCTTGCCAGGGGATGGCGGTACGATCGACGAGATGCAAGGCACGCACGCTGGCCAGTGAGCCCGCCAGTTCCGCAACGGCCCGATGTATCCTCTCCCGGTAAGCGGCCACGGCCTGACCCGCATCGCTGGGGAGCGCGCCGGTAGTCTCCGCCGGAGCCCCCATCAGCCAACAGACCACCGTCTCCGGACGAAACGCTTGCATGGCGGCCAAGGTGTCGGCGTCCGGCGCTGCGACGTCGGCGACCCGAAATTCGACCGAGGCCTGGCCGCCAAGTTTCTTGCGGGCGCTCTCGACGCATTCCGCCAGGGAATCGATGGCCAAAACGGTCAACCCTCTTGCGGCGAGAGCCAGAGTGCCGAACCCCACACCGCAGCCAATCTCCAGGATCCGCGTCCCGGGCACCAGGGAAGCCATCCAGTCGTAGTCTCCTCGCCGGAAATAGCCCTCGCCTTCACTTTCCCAGTAGGCGAGAAAATCGCCGACGGTCGCCCCGCTCATGGCTTCATTCCTCCCGGGCCGCGTAAATCGCCGGAAGATGCCGCCAGGCACCGCGAACGTCCATGCCGAAGCCGAATACAAAGCGATTGGGGACCGGCAGCCCGACAAAATCGGCATGAACGGGCTTGTCGAGACCGTTCTGCTTATCCACAAAGACGGCGGCCATGACTTCGGCCGCCCCAAGCCGGCGCAGGCTGTCCTTGACGGCCGCCAGCGTGATCCCCTCATCCAGGATGTCGTCGACCACCAGCACCGTACGCCCCTTGACCGAAGTCCAGGGAGCCGACCGCCAGGAGAGCTTGCCGCCCTGGGTATCCGGACCGTAACGCGTGACATGCATGTAGTCGAAATCAAGCGGGAAATCGAGTTGGGGAAGCAGTTGCCCGGCAAACATCATGCCGCCGGTCATGACGCAGAGAATCAGCGGATATCGGTCGGCCAGGGCGGCGTGAATTTCCCCGGCCACCCGCGTCACGGCTTCCTGGACCTGGGCCGGACCATAGACCAATTCGGCACTGGCGAGGATTTTCTTGGCTTCTTCGAGTTCCATCAGTCGAAATCCTTTTGATTCAGGTATTGGGTAAAGGCCTCGCCCACGTCCGGGTGGCGCCGGCCGAAGACCACCGTTGCCCGGAGATAGCCCAATTTGGATCCGCAATCGTAGCGAGTTCCTTCATAGCGATAAGCGAGGACCTGTTCCTCCGCCAGGAGCTGCGCTATGCCATCGGTCAACTGGATCTCCCCCCCCGACCCCTTGCCGATGCGTTCCAGGTGATGAAATATCCGCGGCGTCAGGATATAGCGGCCGACCACACCCAGGGTTGAGGGCGCCGCTTCCGGAGCGGGTTTCTCGACAATGGCCTCGATTCTTTCCAGGCGTTCCGCCACCGGCATGCTTTTCACGATCCCGTAGCTTCGGGTTTCCTGCGGAGGAACGTCCTGAACGCCGATCACCGAGCAGCGATAATAGTCGTAGGTATCCGCCATTTGCTTCATCACCGCGGGCGTTCCGTCGAGAAGATCGTCGGCCAGGATCACCCCGAAGGGCTCGTCGCCGATGACCGGCCGGGCGCAAAGAACGGCATGGCCGAGTCCCAGGGGTTCCGCCTGGCGTATATAGATGCAATTGATCTCGCGCGGGATCATGCTCCGGACAAATTCGAGCAGTTCGGGTCTGCCGCGGGTTTCGAGTTCATTTTCGAGTTCGTAGGCCTTGTCGAAGTGGTCCTCGATGGCGCGCTTGGAACGTCCCGTCACAAAGACCATGTCGGTGATGCCGGCCGCCACCGCCTCCTCGACGGCATACTGGATCAGCGGCTTATCGACGATGGGCAGCATTTCCTTGGGGCTGGCCTTGGTGGCCGGCAGAAACCGGGTACCCAATCCGGCCACCGGGAAAACCGCTTTTCTAACGTTTTTCATGAACAAAATTATTCAACAATATGATTTTTCGTAATTTATTATATAGTTTCATTCGGCCGCTGGAAACGACTCCCGGGCGAGCAAGGCCAGCAATTCTGCCTCATCGATCACCGTTATGCCCAATTCCTTGGCCTTCTCCAGTTTGGACCCCGCTTCGTCGCCAGCGACCACATAGTCGGTTTTTTTCGAAACCGATCCCGAAACCCGACCTCCTGCTGCCTCGATGCGCTCCTTCGCTTCATCACGTTTGAGGGTAGGCAGGGTTCCGGTCAGCACCAAGGTCTTCCCGAGGAGCATCCGTGGTCCCTCGGTCCGCATCTCGTGCTCGGGCCACTCCACTCCTGCCGCCCGGAGTCGCGCGATCACCTCCCGATTGTGCGCTTCGGCAAAGAAGGCTGCGATGCTGGCCGCCACCACCGGACCGACGTCGGATACTTCCTCAAGGCGCTCCGTCCCGGCCGCCATCAGCGCCTCGAGGGTGCCGAAATGACGGGCGAGATCCCGGGCGGTAGCCTCGCCTACATTGCGGATGCCAAGGCCGAAGACGAAACGGGCCAGACTGGTCTTGCGGCTGCAGGAGATGGCGTCGAAGAGATTGCGGGCCGATTTTTCCCCCATCCGGTCAAGGCCCGCCAAGACCTCCACGGTCAGCCCGAAGAGGTCCGCCGGAGAATGGACGAGTCCCTGATCGACCAGTTGATCGACGATCTTGTCCCCCAGTCCCTCGATGTCCAGGGCCCGGCGCGCGGCAAAATGCAGCAAGGCCTGCTTGCGCTGGGCGGGGCAGTACAGTCCGCCGGTGCACCGGGCAATGGCCTCGTCTGCCGCCCGCTCTATGGTCGAACCGCATTCCGGGCAACGTGGATGTTCCCGCAGGAGTTCCCAGGCCGGATGACGGGGCGTCACCAGATCGGCCATCGGTCGTCTTTCCGGAACCACGGCGACGACTTCGGGAATCACGTCGCCGGCCCGACGCACGACCACCGTATCGCCAACCCGGACATCCTTACGGCGGACTTCGTCCTCGTTGTGGAGGGTCGCATTGGTGACCGTGACGCCGCCGACGAAGACGGGTTTTAGCCTCGCCACAGGAGTGATCGCCCCGGTCCTGCCCACTTGAACGTCGATGGCCAACACTTCAGTGGTCGCTTCCTCAGCCGGGAACTTATGGGCAATCGCGAAGCGCGGCGCCCGGGACACGAATCCCAGGCGGTCCTGGGCCGACAGCCGATTGACCTTGTAGACCACTCCGTCGATGTCGTAGGGCAATTGCTTGCGCTTTTCCCCCATTGCGGAGAAATAATCGAGCAATCCGTCGACTCCCCTGACCACGCGGCGTTCGGCCGCCACCGGAAATCCCCATCCGGCCAGCAGGTCGACGACTTGCCCATGGGTTTCCGCCGGCAGCCGGTCGCTTCCCGCACCGACACCGTAGGCGAAAAACGACAAGGGACGGGCTGCCGTGATGCGCGAGTCGAGCTGGCGCAGCCCTCCCGCCGCCGCATTGCGCGGATTGATGAATTCCTTCTCGCCACGCTCCCGTTGGCGGGCATTGAGTTTTTCGAAGGCCGCCCGGAAGAGCAGCACTTCGCCGCGGACCTCGATCAGCGCCGGCCAACCGTCCCCAGCCAGTCTCAGGGGAAGAGTGCGTATGGTCCGCAGATTGGCCGTCACCTCTTCGCCGGTGGTGCCGTCTCCCCGGGTCGCGCCGCGGGTGAAGAGGCCGTTTTCGTATATCAAGCTGATCGCCAGTCCGTCGAATTTTGGTTCCACCGCATATTCGACTTCCCCGGAAGTTTCCAGCCCATCCCTCACCCGCTGATCGAAGGCCGCCACTTCGGCGGCGGTGAAGGCGTTATTGAGGGACAACATCGGCACCAGGTGCGCGAGCGCCGGAAATTCCTTGAGGGGCGGCGCCCCGACCCGCAGAGTGGGCGAATCCGGCCTCGCAAGCTCGGGATGCGCGATTTCCAATTGCTGCAACTCCCGGAAGAGGCGGTCGTACTCCGCATCCGGGATGGTCGGCGCGTCGAGGACGTAGTAGGCGTGGTTGTGGCGCTCGATTTCCTTTTGCAACCAGGCCATCCGCTCGGCCGGATGAAGCGACTC
>SSTA01000281.1 GCA_009469685.1 Azonexaceae bacterium
CGCCCTGTTCGAAAAGGACGACGATGTCGCCCAGCGCTGGCGCAGCCGCCTCTGGCACCTGCTGGTGGACGAGTACCAGGACACCAACAACTGCCAGAACCGCCTGCTGCAGCTGCTCACCGCCGGGCGCGACGCGTTCACCGCGGTGGGCGACGACGACCAGTCGATCTACGCCTGGCGCGGCGCGGACGTGGCCAACCTGCACGCCCTGCGCGAGCGCTACCCGCGGCTGAAGGTGATCAAGCTGGAACAGAACTACCGCTCCACCGGGCGCATCCTGCACGCCGCCAATGCGCTGATCGGCCACAACCCCAAGGTGTTCGAGAAGCGGCTGTGGTCCGAGATCGGTCCCGGCGATGCCATTCGCATCCAGGCCCGCCGCGACGGCGACGACGAGGCCGGCTGGGTCTGCGCGCAGCTTTCCGCCCATCGCTTCGCGCGGCGGACGAAGTTCTCCGACTACGCCATCCTTTATCGCGGCAACCACCAGGCGCGCGCCTTCGAGCAGCAATTGCGCGCGCAGAAAATTCCTTACGTCATCTCCGGCGGCCAGTCGTTCTTCGAGCGCGCGGAGATCAAGGACCTTACCGCCTACCTGCGCCTGCTCGCCAACGACGCCGACGACCCGGCCTTCATCCGCGCCGTGACCACGCCCAAGCGCGGCATCGGCAGCGGCACGCTGGAAGCGCTCGGCCGCGCCGCCGGCCGCCGCCACAAGAGCCTGTTCGACACCGTGTTCATTCCCGCGCTCGACGACGAGCTGTCGCAGAAGCAGCACACCGCGCTGCGCCAGTTCGCCGACTTCATCCGCCGCATGCAGGCCCGCGCCGCGCGCGAGCCCGCCGGCGCCTTGCTCGCCGAACTGCTGACCGCGATCGGCTATGAAAGCTGGCTATATGAAAGCGGCGAGCCGCGCGAAGCGGAAACGCGGCTGGGCAACGTGCGCGACTTCTGCGAGTGGATCGGCAAGAAGGGCGCGGAGGAGAACAAGACCCTGCTCGAGCTGGCGCAGTCGGTGGCGCTGCTCTCGATGCTGGACAAGAACGAGGCGGACCAGGATGCCGTGCAACTGGCCACCCTGCACGCGGCCAAGGGGCTGGAGTTCCGCCATGTATTCCTGGTCGGCGTCGAGGAAGGCCTGCTGCCGCATCGCGATTCGCTCGACGCGGTCAAGCTGGAGGAAGAACGGCGGCTGATGTATGTCGGCATCACCCGCGCCCAGGCCAGCCTGACCGTGACCTGGTGCGAACGGCGCAAGCAGGGCCGCGACTGGATGGCGCGCGAGCCCTCGCGCTTCATCGCCGAAATGGGCGAGAACGCCGTTTCCACCGCCGAGCAGCGCAACCGGGTTCCCGACACCGACACCGCGCGTTCGCGGCTCGCCGCGCTCAAGGAACGCTTCGCGGCGAAGCCCGGCTGAGCGGCGGCCGGCCGCGAACGAGGCGAATGGCGCCTAGAACTTCGCGCCCGACTTGTTGGCGATGAACTTGATGGTGTCCTTCAGTTCATCGTCGGTGGCGTCCGACCCGCCGCGCGGCGGCATCGCGTTCTTGCCGGCGATCGCCGACTTGAGCAGACCATCCAGCCCGAGCTTGATGCGCGGTGCCCAGGCGGCCTTGTCGCCGGTCTTCGGCGCGCCGGCGACGCCAGCTTCGTGGCAGGCGCCGCAGATCGCGGCATAGATTTGTTCGCCGCTGCGCGAACCCGCGGCGGCCGCGGCGGGCGCCGCGAGCTTGACCGTGGCCACCGGCGCGATGCGCGCGACGGCGCCTTCATCGTCGCCGGGCACGCCGCCCTTGGCGGCGGCCGCGAGGGGCGTCAGCGCCAGCGAGGCGGCAATCAGGGTGAATCCGGTGCGGGAGAGAACATTCGTCGACATGGGCTTGCATCCTGTATTTGGCTGATTTCGGGGCGATTATAGCCAGTCGATCCCCGCCGGCTGTAAAATGCGCCTCGCCCGATCGGGCCGATCCACAGCGCGCTCGTAGCTCAATGGATAGAGTACTGGCCTCCGAAG
>SSTA01000282.1 GCA_009469685.1 Azonexaceae bacterium
GAATGGGAGCCGTCGTCCTACGCGCTGGCCGCCTACGGTGGGTTGTTCGGCCTCGCCTCGATCACCGTCGTGCGCCGCCGCAAGGGTAGGGCAGACATGAAGCAAGGGGGCGCCAAATGAGCAGCCAATTCCAGTTGCTGGGCGAGCGCCGCTTCCAGCCCTTCTTTTTCACCCAGTTTCTCGGCGCATTCAACGACAACGTTTTCAAGACCGCCTTGATCACCCTGGTCACCTTTCGGGCCGGGCAACTGACCGACATCGACGGCAAGACTCTGGCGACGCTTCTTCCCGGCCTTTTCATCCTGCCTTTCTTTCTTTTTTCCGCGACCAGCGGCCAGATCGCCGACAAGTTCGAGAAATCCGCCGTCGCCCGGGCAGTCAAGGTCTTCGAAATCGGCATCATGCTGCTGGCGGCCTGGGGCTTCCTCACCAGCAGCCTGGGGCCTCTGGTGGGGGCGCTCTTTCTCATGGGCGTGCACTCGACCCTCTTCGGCCCGGTGAAATATTCCTACCTGCCGCAACACCTCAAACCGGAAGAACTGGTCGGCGGTAACGGGATGATCGAGATGGGCACCTTCGTCGCCATCCTGGTGGGGGAGATCCTCGGTGCCTGGCTGGCCACATCTTCGTTCGGACCGGGCCTCACTTCGGCCGTGGTGCTGGGGGTCGCGGTGGCGGGCTATTGGGTCAGCCGCAGCATTCCGCTCTCGCCCGCTGCCGACCCAGGGCTGAAGATCAACTGGAATCCGCTCACGGAAACCTGGAACAACCTGCGCTTCGCCCACGGAAATCGGACTGTCTGGCTCTCTCTTCTCGGCATCTCCTGGTTCTGGTTCTACGGCGCCACCGTTTTAGCCCAGTTTCCCTCCTACGCCAAGGAGGTGCTCCACGGTGACGAGAGCGTCTTCATTCTGCTGCTCGCGGTGTTCTCCTTCGGGATTGGCCTGGGATCGCTGCTGTGCGAAAAACTATCGGGTCACAAGGTGGAAATCGGTTTGGTCCCCTTTGGTGCCATCGGACTGACCGTGTTTGGGGTGGATCTCTACTTTGCGACGCCGAGCGCCCCGGTCGCTGCCGGAGTCTGGACCTGGGCGGGGTTTCTCGGCCAGTCGGCCCATTGGCGCCTTGTGGCGGACGTGGTGTTGCTGGGGCTGTTCGGCGGCTTCTACATCGTTCCCCTCTACGCCCTGATCCAGACTCGCAGCGAGAAGAGCCACCAGTCCCGGATCATTGCCGCCAACAACATTCTGAACGCGCTGTTTATGGTGGTCTCGGCCCTGGTGTCCATGGTGCTGTTCCAGCTAGGTCTCAGCATTCCCCAACTCTTCCTGGCTACCGCCCTGTTCAATGCCGTGGTCGCGATCTACATCTATTCCCTGGTGCCGGAATTCCTGCTGCGTTTCATCGTCTGGATTCTGGTTCACTCGATCTACCGCCTCGACTGCAAGGGTGTGGACGCACAGGTGCCGGAAAGCGGCGGCGTCCTCATCGTCTGCAATCACGTGAGCTTCGTCGATGCCCTGGTCATCGCTGCGGCCTGCCGGAGGCCGATCCGTTTCGTCATGGACCACAACGTGTTCCGCAAGCCGATTCTCAGCTTCGTTTTCCGGGAATCGCGGGCAATCCCCATCGCCTCCGCCAAGGAAGATCCGGAAATGATGGAGCGCGCTCTCGACGAGGCCGCTCGCGCTCTGGCGGCGGGGGAGGTGGTGGGAATCTTCCCGGAGGGACGGGTGAGCCCGGACGGCGAAATCCACGAATTCCGTCCCGGTGTCAGTCGCATCCTGGAGCGCTGCCAGGCGCCGGTGGTGCCTCTCGCCTTGCGGGGTTTGTGGGGGAGTTTCTTTTCCCGGGTCGAGGGGAGTGCCATGAAACGGCCTTTCCGCCGCGGGATGTTCTCACGCATCGCCCTGGTGGCGGGGATGCCGATTCCGGCGGGAGAGGCTACGCCGGCGCGTCTCCAGGCCGCTGTGGTCGCATTGCGGGGCGAGCAGCGCTAAGGCGATCGAGGTGAAATTCCTGGAGACCGTCCTGAAAGTGCTGGTGCTGGTGGTTGGACTCGGATTGCTGTTCGGCGGCGGAGCCTGCTTGGCCATTCTGGTTCCGGAAGCGTTGATCACCGGTAACGGCGCCAACATCGCTCCCTTTCTGCTGGTCTCCCTGGGTTGCGCTGTGGTGGGGTTGTTGCTTGCATGGGCGATGATCGCCAACTTGCGCCGAGGTAAACAGGCGCCAGCGGAGGGCGCAGCAGCGGGCGACCCCTGGCCGGATGGTCGTTGAGGGCGGAAAGGAGATCGCCATGTGGTTCATCGGAATGATCGTCGGACTTCTGCTCGGGGCACCCTTCGGAGGAGAGACCGCCGTGGGCGGTGCCGTCCTCGGACTGGTGGTCGGCGCGCTGGCCGGCGTGCTGCGGCGCCCGGCGGAAAAAGATGTCCCGGTGGCCACCGAGAAGCGGCTGCAGTTGCTGGAGCAGCAGGTGGCTTGGCTGCATCGGGAAACCGAGCGCCTGCAGGGCGAACTGGCGATGGTCCGCAAGGATGAGGTACCCGCCGAGGGGAATCGGCATCCGGCGGCAGCGCCTCCGGATGCGGTGCCCGAGATGCCGACGGAGGCCAATGCACCTGGAGTCTTCATCGACGAGACTCCCACTCTGCCGGGGATCGATTTGTCGGTTCCCGAACCGGCAGCGGCGTTGGCGTCCGCCGACGCGCCGGTTCTGCCGGGACCTTCCCTCTGGCAACGGCTGCTGGCCGGCAATCCCCTCGCCAAGATCGGCGTCGTGCTGCTTTTCTTCGGCGTCGCGTCGGCGCTTCGCCTGGCGGCAGACTACGGCTTCCTGCCGGTTCCCCTGCGCCTCCTGCTGGGGGCGGTGGCGGGAACCGCGATGATCGCCTTCGGCTGGCACAAGGTCCGCCAGGGGGGGCACTTCGCCTTCGGCGTCGCCATTCAGGGTGGCGGTTTCGCCATCCTCTATCTGATCGTCTACTTCATGCTGGCCCGCTACTCCCTGCTGGGGCCGACGCCATCGTTCGCGTTGTTCGCAATCCTGGGAATTGCCTGCGTCCTACTCGCTGCCGCCCAGGATGGCGTGGTACTGGCGGTGTTCGGTCTGGCCGGCGCCTTCGCCGCGCCGGTGCTGGCATCCACGGGCAGCGGCGACCCCATGGGGCTCTTCGGCTATTTCGCCCTGCTCAACGCCTTCATCGTCGGCGTTTCCTGGTTCAAGGCCTGGCGGCCCCTCAATGTCACCGGTTTTCTCTTCACCCTCGGTGTCGGCGTAGCCTGGGCCCTCGATCATTACCACGCAGGGCATCACGACGTCTGCCAGGGTTTCCTGGTCTTTTTCTGGGGGCTTTACGCCGCGACGCCGGTCTTCATGACCCTCTTCCGGGCGCCCGGCTGGGCAGGCTGGAGCGATGGCACGCTGGTCTTCGGGACGCCGCTGGTGGGATTCGCCTTGCAGTCGCAATTGTCGGCGGACCGCTATGAACTCGCCTGGGTGGCCTTCGCCGCGGCCCTGGCCTATGGCGCTTTGTGGAGCCTGCTATTCCGCCGGGGTGACGAAGACAGTCGGCTGCTCGAACGCTGTCAGCTGGGTTTGGCCATCGCCTTCGCCACCCTGGCCGTGCCGCTCGCTTTCGGCGTCCAGGTGACGGCGGCTTTTTGGGCGCTGGAGGGGGTAGCCGTGCTGTGGTTTGGGGTCGTCCATGGGCGACGCCTCGCGGTTGCCACCGGCACGCTGTTGCAGGCTGCCGCCGGTGCCTATTTCTGCTACGGCCTGGAACGTATGGCCACGACATTGCCGGTGATCAACGACGTCTGCCTGGGTGCCGTGCTCCTGGCGGGGGCCGGGTTCGTCAGCGCCCGCCTGCTGCGTCGATCTGGCGAAGGGATTGCGGCGGTCGCCCTGGTGTGGGCGTTTTCCTGGTGGTGCTTCGCCGCAGCCTTCGAACTCGATCGCCTGACCTCCCCATCCTTGGGCGTGCCTCTGCTGTTGGCCTACGTGGCCGGCACCCTGGCCGCCCTGGAAATCCTCGGTCGGATGCAGTCCTGGCGGGCGGCGCGGCATCTGTCCTTGCTTCTCGTCCCCGCACTTTGGCTGGCGGCGGCGTATGCCCTCGATCGCGACCGCCATGTCCTGGCTGGCCTGATGGTCGTCGTCCTGCCCCTGGCCCTAGGCTTGCACTACTGGATCTTGGTTCGCCAGGAAGAGGATGACGCTGCCCTGTGGCCGACCCTGCGCCATGTGGGGGGGTTCTGGCTGCTGATGGCCGCGGTGACGGTGGAACTGGCCTGGATCGGGAAGCGGCTCGCACCGGGCGTCGATCTGTGGCAGCTCCTTGCACTGGCCATGGGACCCCTGGTCGGACTTGGGTTTGCCATGGCGGGTCGTCGGCGCCAGCTGGCACCCGTCGTCGGCCACGATTTCGCCTATCTCGGATTCGGTGCCTTGCTGCCGGCGGCTTTCCTGGCCGGTTGGTCCGTCTGGGCCAATTTCGCCCATGCCGGCGGCGGCTCGGGCTTGCCCTATGTGCCTATCCTCAACCCCTTCGATCTGGTCCAGATCGCGTCCATGGGGGTGCTCTTCGCCTGGCTGCGCATGCTCGAAGAAGCTCCTCTGGCCGGCATGCCCGTGCCGCGACCCGCCTGGGTGGGGGGCGCGGCCTTCGTCTGGGTGAGTTGCCTTGCCGCCCGCATCGCCCATCATTGGGGCGGTGTCGCCTTCACTGGCCCTGCCCTCTGGCACTCCAACCTGCTACAGGCGCTGCTGACGCTGTTGTGGACCGGGCTCGCCATCGGCGCCATGATCGTCGCCACCCGGGTTGGCGTCAGGCGACTCTGGCAAGGCGGCTTTGCGCTGCTGGCGGTGGTGGGCGCGAAGCTGATGTTCGTCGATCTGGCCAATGCGGGGACTGCGGTGTGGACGGGGTCCCTCATCGGCGTCGCTTTGCTGGTGCTGGCGGCCGGCTACTTCGCCCCGGCGCCGCCGGCGGCTGACTCGGAGAATGCGTCATGAACGAAGCGGGGAGGATCCTTTGGATCGTGGCCAAGGTCATGTTCTTGTTGGTCGGCATTGGTGCCATCCTGGCGGGAGGAATTTGCGGGGCGATCATGGTCCCCAGCGCCCTGGATCACGACGCCATGGCCCGCGATTTTCTCGGCGTCGCCGCTGCCGTCCTGGTTGTCGGCCTGGTCGTCGCCATCCCCACCTGGCGTAGCCTGCGCCGCGACCGCCAGGCGGCCAAGGCAAAACTGGAAGCGGATCTGGAAGCCATTCGCCGCAAGGCGGGTCCGTCCGCAGCCATCGCTCCGTCGGAAGATCCTGACGGAGGGCCGCCGTGGCGGCATTGAAGTGGCTTGCCATCCTGGTGGGTCTCCTGCTGATTCTGGGCGGCGGACTCCTCGGCTTGTGCGGGATAAGCGCCAGCGGGCGCGGCGATCCGACGGTAGCCGTTGGCGGTGTCTTGGTCCTTCTCGGCTTCCTCCTGGTGGTCGCGCTGGCTTCGTGCGGCAAGCGCGAGCCCCCTGCCGATGGCCGGTCCCTAGAAAAGGAAGAGGAGCCGTCTTGATTCCCGAAACCTGGGCGGCACCGGTGCATGGAATACTGGAGGCGATCGCGCTGACGGTGGGGTTCGCCTACTATCGACTGCTCCGCTCTCGATCGGGAGCGCCCAGCGTGGTCAGCGGTAGCGAATTTGCCGTTGCCGCCGGCTGCATCTTCGGCGCCGCCCTAGGCAACAAGCTGGTCTTCTGGATCGAAGTGCCGCACCTGCTACCGGCCCACTGGTACCAGCTGTCGGCCTGGCTAGGCGGCCAATCCATGGTTGGCGGCTTGCTCGGCGGACTGATCGGGGTCGAGATCGCCAAAACGGTTTCGGGAGTGACCCGTTCCACCGGCGACGCCTTCGTTTATCCCATACTCCTCGGCTTGATGATAGGCAGGGTGGGGTGCTTCCTCACCGGCCTGGCGGACGGCACCTACGGACTGCCCACCGACCTGCCCTGGGGGGTCGATTTTGGCGACGGAATTCCCCGTCACCCCACCCAACTCTACGAGATCGTCTTCGCCGGGTCGCTGTGGCTGGTCCTGCATCGGCTGCAAGCCGATCTTGCTCCCCAATCGGGCCTGTTGTTCAAGGCCATGCTCTGTGCCTATCTGGCTTGGAGGCTGGCCATCGATGCCCTGAAGCCGGTGCCCTTCGCCTACCCTCTGGGATTCTCTGGAATCCAGTGGGTATGCCTCATGAGCCTCGTCATCTATGCGCCTCGTGCCGCGCGCCAGTTCCGGAGCCTGCCGTGAGCCGCAAGAATCGCCCCTGGCTCTTCTACGATACTACCGCCTCGGTGTGCACCACCTGCCTGCGCCAGGTAGAGGCCAAGGTGGTGATCAAGGGCGACGAGGTCTTTCTCGACAAGTGGTGCCCGGCCCACGGCAGCGAGCGGGTGCTGATCGCCGACGATGCCGACTACTACCGCCTGTGCCGGGAGGTATACGTCAAGGCGCCCGAGATGCCGGAACGCTTCAACACCGCCATGCGCCATGGCTGTCCTTACGATTGCGGACTGTGTCCGGACCACATGCAGCATTCCTGCCTCACGGTGGTGGAAATCACCGAGCACTGCAACCTGCGCTGCCCGGTGTGCTACGCGGAATCCGGGCCGGAGCGGCAGACCCATCGGTCCCTGGCCGAAATCGAGGCCATGCTCGACGCGGTGGTTGCCAATGAAGGGGAGCCCGACGTGGTCCAACTCTCCGGCGGCGAACCGACCCTGCACCCGGATTTCTTCGCCATCCTCGACGCCGCCAAGGCCAGGCCGATCCGCCATCTGATGATCAACACCAACGGCCTGCGACTGGCCCGGGAGCCGGAGTTCGTCGCTCAACTGGCCGCCTACAAGCCGGGCATCGAGGTTTATCTGCAGTTCGATTCCTTGCGCAACGAGGTCTTGCAGCAGTTGCGGGGCGCCGATCTGGCCGCAATCCACGAGCGGGCGCTAGCCAATCTGGAAATCAACGGCATCTCCACGACCCTGGTGATGACGGTGAAGCGGGGCTTAAACGATGGCGAGATCGGCGCAGTGATCCGCCACGGACTCAATTACCGCTGCGTGCGGGGAGTGACCTTGCAGCCGGTGTCCGATGTCGGCCGCAACGAGGATTTCGTCCCTGCCCGCCACCGCCTGACGGTGAGCGAGGTACGCCGGAAGGTGGCCGAACAGTCCTGCCTCTTCACCCTTGACGACATCGTGCCGGTCCCTTGCAACCCGGACACTCTGGCCATGGGTTACGCCCTGAAACTCGCTGGCGAGGTGCGGCCCCTCACCCGACATCTGGGGCCCGAGGCGTTGCTCGCGGGGCCGCGCAACACCATAGTCTTCGAACGAATGGTCGAAAATGCACCGGCCATCAAAGACGCAGTATTCAAGCTCTTCTCCACCAACCATGCGCCGGAAGCCCAGGCCAACTGCCTGTCGGAGCTCCTCTGCTGCCTCCCGGCGGTGGCGGCGCCGGACCTTTCCTACGAAAACGTCTTCCGCGTCCTCATCGTCCAATTCATGGATGCCGCCAATCTCGACCTGCGGGCGCTCAAGAAATCCTGCGTCCATTTTGCCCTGCCGGACGGGCGGATGATCCCTTTCGAGGCCTACAACCTGTTCTATCGGGGGGGGCGTTCCCTGCGGACTAGCCGTATCCAGGCCGAGATTCTCCAGGGGGTCGAATTGCGGCGGTGAATCGAGTTGGCGGCAGGCTGCGCCTGAAGAGCCCGCCACGGCTTCCGTCGGTCCGGCGCTCGGGAGACCGGGTTGGGGACTCCGCGGAAACTTCTTTTTCGGCCGGCTGTCTGAACGGCAAAGGCCGCTTCGGCTTGCAAGGTCCTGCTGGGAATTGGTCCCAGCTCAAGGGGTGTTGCGCCAGGCGGTCTTTTTTCTTTTCCTTCTTTGATTGCCGGCACGACCGCGACGCGCTAATCTGCCCTCAGAATTAGGCCGATTCTGGAAAATCGGCTCGGCGAGGAGGAGGGACGATGGCCAAGGGAGCCGTGGCGGGGGTCAGCGCATTGATGGGCAAATTGTCCATCGGCAAGAAAATCATTCTGGTGTGCGTCATCGCCCTGGGGGGCATGGGCCTGATGCTGGCCCAGTTGGTCTTCAATGAATTGCGTCAGGTCAACCAGATCGCAAACGAAGGGCAGGGTGCGGCCTACTCGCGGCAATTGCTCAAGCTTGTCCTCGCCGCGCAGGAACACCGGGCGCTGTCTACCGGGGTGGGGACTGGCGGGGTCGGCGCGGGGGACCGCCTGAGCAAGCAACAGGAGGCGGTAGATGCTTCCCTTGCGGGCCTGCGTGCCTTCGTGGCCGAGCATTCCGTTCTTGCCGGAGAGTCGGCGGCCGTCGACGAGTTGGTCAAGGGTTGGGAAAACATCAAGAAGGAATTGACCGGATTCGGTGCCGCCTCGAGTTTTACTCGCCAGACCGAATGGCTCGAGGCCGTGATGGGACATTGGCAGCGTGCGGCCGACGTCACTTCCTTGAGCCTGGACCCCCACGCAGACAGCAATACCTTGAGCTCGGCGTCGATCGCCATTCTTCCTCCCTTGGTCGAGTACCTGGGGCGGACCCGCGATCTCGCGAGCGCCCTGGCGAGCAAGGAACCGGAGCCCGAGGAACTGACGGAATTGGCCCTTACGGTGCGACTTGCAGCGGATCGCGTGCTCGCCTTGGCGGCGGCGCAGGGTCGTCTTGCCGCCAGCGCTCCGGAAGCCTCGGCCCGGCTCGACGAGGCCGTGAAAAGTCTGGGTCAGAAGTTCGAGGCCGCCCGCAAAGTGGTCGCCGATCGGGTGTTGTCGCGCAGCGTTGCCATGGGGGCGGCCGCCGAGGTGGGCGAAACCGGAGGCGCAGCCGTGACGTCGGCCGCGGCGCTCGCCGACCAGATTTTCGGCGAACTCGAAGGGGCTCTGGCGTCCCACCGGCAGCGCGCTTGGGGTGCCCTGGTCCTCAATCTGGGCTTGGCTCTCGGCGCCATGGCCTTGACTGGAGCCGTCTTGTGGGCCATCGGCGGGTCGTTGCGGGCGTCCCTAGGATCGATCAGCGAAGGCGGGCGACGGATGGCCCAAGGCGATCTCAGTACGTCGATCCCGGTCCACGGGGAAGACGAGATGGGTCAAATTGCGCTGGCCTTCAATCATCTGGGAGATGCTTTGCGGGCATTGATCCAGAGTCTCCAGCAGGGGGCCGTCGAGGTGTCCCGCGCGACTGAATCGATGGTGACGGTCTCGCAGCAGGTGAGCGAAGCGTCTTCCAGCCAGAGCGCCTCGGCTCAAGGAGTGTCGGCGGCGGTCAAGGGCATGTCGGAAGCGATCCGCGGCGTTGCGGATCACGCGGTGCAGGTCCGCTCGCAGTCGGATGCGAGCCTGGGCGAAACCCGCAAGGGCTTGCAGGCCCTCGACCAGATGCTAGGCGAGATCAACCAGGCCAATCGGGCGGTGGACGAAATGTCCTCGTCAACGGCGGCCTTCGTCGAAAGCGCGGGCGGTATCTCGGCGATGACCAAGGAAATCAGGGATATTGCAGACCAGACCAATCTGCTGGCCTTGAACGCGGCCATCGAGGCTGCCCGCGCGGGCGAGCATGGACGTGGATTTGCGGTCGTGGCCGACGAGGTGCGCAAATTGGCGGAGAAATCCGGATCGGTGGCGCGCGAAATCGACGAGGTGACCCGCACTCTCGGCGAGCGTTCGGCACAGGCCGAATCGGTGGCGCTCGAGGGGCGGACAGCCATCGAGGCCGCCCAGGAGCACCTGGTGCGGGTCAAGGAAGCGCTGGACGAGGCCGCGCGGGCGGTGGATGCCACGGCCCAGGGGATGACCGGCATTTCCGATTCGGTGGGCGGGACCACCGCCGTGAGCCAGCAGATTGCGGGTGAGGTCGCGCGCATTGCGCAGGGCGCCGAAGCGAGTACTGCGTCGATCCGCGACATGGCCAGGGAAGCCCGCCAATTGCGGGAACTGGCGACCAAGCTTGCCGAGGGTGCGGCGCGCTTCCGCCTCTGAGCGGGAACCTTCACGGGCGGCCACGGCCTGACGGGTTCGACACGCAAGGCTCGCCACACCATGAATGACTCCCGTTCCCGCAACATCTTCCCGGTCCTGATGTTCGCGGCGGGCATCGTCTGCGTGTCGATGGGGATCCGCCATACTTTCGGCCTCTTCCTTGCGCCGATGAGCAGCGAGCATCATTGGGGGCGCGAGGTTTTTTCCTTCGCCATTGCCGTTCAGAACCTGGCCTGGGGCGCTTCGCAACCTTTTGCCGGGCTGCTGGCGGATCGCTGGGGTGCCAAACGCGTACTCTGGATCGGCGGAGCCCTCTACGCCCTCGGCCTGGCGGGGATGGCCCTGGCAACGTCGGCGACCGGCCTGACCGCGTCGGCAGGCCTGGTTCTGGGCCTTGCCCAGAGTGCGACCACCTACAGCGTCGTCTTCTCGGCTCTCGGGCGGCTGGTTCCCGAGGCGCGCCGGAGCTGGGCCATGGGCCTGGTCGCCGCAGCCGGTTCCTTCGGGCAGTTTCTCATGGTTCCCGTCGGCTCGGGATTGATCTCGGGCCTGGGTTGGTTCGGCACCTTGTTCGTTTTTTCCGCGGCGTCCTTTCTGATTCTTCCTTTGGGCAGCGCGCTTGCCGGAAATCTTCTTCCGGCGGCGGGCGCCAGCGGACAGACGGCCGCTCAGGCAGTCCGTCAGGCCTTCGCGGATCGCAGCTTCATCCTGCTCACCGCCGGGTTCTTCGTGTGCGGTTTTCAGGTGGTCTTCATCGGCGTCCATCTGCCGACCTACCTGCTGGACAAGGGGCTGTCGGGCAACGTCGGCATGACCGCGCTGGCTCTCATCGGGCTGTTCAACATCGCCGGAACCTACGGCGTCGGAGTCCTGGGGACACGCTATCCCAAGCGATTCCTGCTGGCTGGAATCTATGTCCTGCGCAGTGCCGTGATTGCGGCTTTTCTGCTGCTACCCCTGACCCCTTTGTCGGTCTATGGCTTCGCGGCGTGTATGGGCCTCCTGTGGCTGTCCACGGTGCCCGCCACCAATGCCATCGTCGCCCAGATCTACGGCGTGCGCTATCTGGGCATGCTCTCGGGCCTGGTCTTCTTCAGCCACCAGATTGGTAGTTTTCTCGGGGTCTGGCTGGGCGGGAGGCTGTTTGACCTCAGCGGCTCCTACGATACGGTGTGGGCCATCTGCATCGTCCTGGGATTGATCGCCGCCCTCATCAATCTGCCGGTGGACGAGCGCAGCCTCGAGTCGCGCCGGGTTCCGGCCTGATCGTCAGCCAGGGCGCCCGCCGGTAGAATGCCGGCCATGAACTGGATTGCCCTCAAGGAAAGGCTCGATCTCTACGAGCGACTGATGCGGCTCGACAAGCCCATCGGAATATTGCTGCTGCTGTGGCCTACCCTGTGGGGGTTGTGGCTGTCTTCCCGCGGGCATCCCGACTGGACGGTGGTCTTGGTCTTTGTCCTCGGAACCGTCCTCATGCGTTCGGCGGGTTGCGTCATCAACGATTTCGCCGACCGCGACTTCGATCGCCACGTCGAGCGAACCAAGGACCGTCCGTTGACGGCAGGTAAAGTGTCGCCCCGGGAAGCGTTGGCTCTTTTCGTGGTGCTGGCGGCCTGTGCCTTCCTGCTGGTCCTTCTGCTCGGAATCCCGCTGGTGATCTGGCTTTCGATTCCGGCAATCTTTCTGGCCGCCAGCTACCCCTTTACCAAACGCTTCTTCGCCATACCGCAGGCCTATCTCGGCGTTGC
>SSTA01000044.1 GCA_009469685.1 Azonexaceae bacterium
GAAGGCCTGGTGGGGCGACGCGGCGACCAAGGAGACCGACTTCGCCTACGCCTACCTGCCCAAGCTGGCCGGTGCGTCGGACACCCTGTCGATCTTCAACGCCATGTTCGAGGGCAAGATCAACGGCTTCTTCTGTCAGGGCTTCAACCCCCTGGCCTCGGTGCCGAACAAGCGAAAGGTCGGTGACGCCCTGGCCAAGCTGAAATACCTGGTGATCATGGATCCCCTGGCCACCGACACCTCGGAATTCTGGAAGCCCCACGGCGAGTTCAACGAGGTCGATCCGGGCAAGATCCAGACCGAAGTGTTCCGCCTGCCGACCTCGCTCTTCGCCGAAACCGCCGGCACTTTCACCAATTCCGGCCGCGTCGTGCAGTGGCGCTGGAAGGCGGCCGAGGCTCCAGGCGACTCGAAGGACGACACCGAAATCCTGGCGGCCCTTTTCCTGAGGCTGAAGGACATGTACGCCAAGGACGGCGGCGCCTTCCCCGATCCCATCCTCAAGCTCACCTGGGCCTATACCCAGCCGGCCAAACCCTCGCCGGAAGAGCTGCTGCGGGAGATCAACGGCAAGGCCCTGGCCGACGTGCTCGACCCCAAGGACCCGACCAAGGTACTGGCCAAGGCTGGCGAACAGCTGGGCACCTTCGCCCACCTGCGCGACGACGGCACCACCACCTGCGGCAACTGGATCTACTGCGGCGTCTGGTCCCAGGCCGGCAATAATTCGGCCCGGCGCGACAACAGCGACCCCTCCGGCCTCGGCCAGACCCTCAACTGGGGCTTCGCCTGGCCGGTGAATCGGCGCATCCTCTACAACCGCGCCTCGGCGGACCTCGCTGGCAAGCCCTGGGATCCCAAGCGGACGGTGCTCAAGTGGGCGGGCGACAAGTGGGTCGGCAACGACGTCCCCGACATGCGCCCGGACGCCAAGCCGGAAGAGAACGTGATGCCCTTCATCATGAATCCGGAGGGCGTCGGCCGGCTCTTCAGCCGCGAGCTGATGGCGGAAGGACCCTTCCCCGAGCATTACGAGCCCTTCGAAACACCGCTCGACGCCAACCCCCTGCACCCGAAGAATCCCAAGGCCACGAGCAATCCGGCCGCCCGGGTGTACAAGGGCGACATGGAGGCCTTCGGCAAGGCCAAGGACTTCCCCTACGTGGCGACCACCTACCGCCTGACCGAGCACTTCCACTACTGGACCAAGCAGAGCCTGATCAACGCCATCATGCAGCCGGAGCAGTTCGTGGAAATCGGCGAGGAACTGGCCAAGGAAAAGGGCATCGTCGCCGGCGACAAGGTCAAGGTGCGCTCCAACCGGGGCTTCATCCGGGCCGTGGCGGTGGTGACCAAGCGCATCAAGGCCCTCGAGGTAGACGGCCGTAAGGTGCACACCGTCGGCATTCCCATCCACTTCGGATTCAAGGGTGCGACGAAGCCGGGCTTCCTCACCAACACCCTGACCCCCTTCGTGGGCGACGCCAATGTGCAGACGCCGGAGTACAAGGCGTTTCTCGTGAACATCGAGAAGGCCTGAGGAGAACTGGAATGGCACTGCAATCCCTAGACATCAAACAGCGCTCCGCCACCACTACCCCGGCGCCCCAGGCCCGGCAAACGGTGGAGGTCGCCAAGCTCATCGACGTTTCCGCCTGCATCGGCTGCAAGGCCTGCCAGGTCGCGTGCATGGAGTGGAACGACGTGCGCGACGAGGTGGGCCACTGCCACGGCGTCTACGACAATCCGATGGATCTCACGGAAAACTCGTGGACAGTGATGCGCTACTCCGAGGTGGAACAGAACGGCAAGCTGGAATGGCTGATCCGCAAGGACGGCTGCATGCACTGCGCCGACCCGGGATGCCTCAAGGCCTGCCCGGCCCCCGGCGCCATCATCCAGTACAGCAACGGCATCGTCGATTTCCACCAGGAAAACTGCATCGGCTGCGGCTACTGCGTCACCGGCTGCCCCTTCAACATCCCGCGCATTTCCAAGAAGGACAGCAAGGCCTACAAGTGCACCCTGTGCTCCGACCGGGTGGCGGTGAATCAGGCGCCGGCCTGCGCCAAGGTCTGCCCGACCGGGGCCATCCAGTTTGGCAGCAAGGAGGACATGAAGGACTACGCCGAGCATCGGATCGCCGATCTCAAGGAGCGGGGCTTCGACAAGGCCGGGCTGTACGATCCGGAAGGGGTCGGTGGCACCCATGTGATGTACGTGCTGCACCACGCCGACCAGCCCAGCCTGTACGCCGGTCTGCCGGCCAATCCGTCGATCAGCCCGCTGGTGTCCCTGTGGAAGGGGTTCAGCAAACCCCTCGCCACGCTGGCCCTGGCCGGGGTGGCCCTGGGTAGCCTCTTCCACTACGTCACCAAGGGACCCAACGAGGTCTCCAAGGAGGTAGAGGACGAGATCGAAAAGGAGGATGTATGAAGACCTGTCCCCCGTCCCCTTTCCCGCGGAAAGGGGTGATTTCGGTTCAGCCGCCGAGCGGCTTCCATGTCGTTGAATCGTCGCCTCCTTGGGGCGGCCCTACGGAGGCGACACCATGATCCGCGATCCCAAAGACCTGCAACGCTACTCGGCGTCCGAGCGGGCCAATCACTGGGTGGTGGGCATCAGCTTCATCCTGCTCGCCCTCTCCGGTCTGGCCTTCTTCCACCCCGCCTTCTTTCCGCTGACCCAATTGTTCGGCGGCGGGGTCTGGACCCGTATCCTGCACCCCTTCATCGGCGTGCTGATGGCGGTGAGCTTTTTGGCCCTCTTCCTGCGCTTCAAACATCTCAACGCCATGACGCCGGCCGACAAGGCATGGCTCTCAAGAGTCGGAGAGATGGTCAATGGCGATGATCACGCCATGCCGGAACAGGGCAAATACAACGGCGGCCAAAAGGCGCTCTTCTGGGCATTGGCCCTTTGCATGCTGTTGATGACGGTGTCCGGCATCCTCATCTGGCGCGCCTACTTCGGCTTCGACATCACCCTGGTGCGCCTGGGGGCCGTCGTCCATGCCGCCACCGGCGCCGTGGTGATCGCCCTCATCATGGTCCATGTGTACGCCGCCATCTGGGTCAAGGGCACCCTCCGCGCCATGTGGTACGGGACGGTAACCCGGGCCTGGGCCAAACAGCATCACCGGGGTTGGTACCGGCAGGTGACGGGGAAGTAAAGCGGGATGGGTCGAGTTTGCGGGCTCGGCCCCCTCCTGTAATTCGCGGCCTTCGGCCAGGACGGTTCGTCCAGCTTGGCGTCGCGGGGGCGCTCCCTTCAATGGCCCCAGATACCCCTTGAATTGGCTCTGAAATTCCTACCGCCACCCTCAGATCAAATTTGTCGGCGCCTTGCTGGGTGTATTCGACGACCGAGGAAATGGTCTGGTCAATAAGAGAGGCAAGGCCCTAGGCGTCGAATTTCTCAGGGGCGCCCTCGCCAGGTAGTAAGGCTGGCCCCCTTGGGTGTGGGTTCAGCGGGCGACTTCGGCGATAGGGAAGTCGGGCACCGTGAACAACACGGGGGTGACCGGAGTTTGCAGGCCCTCGGTCAGTTCTGCCACCCGATCGGCGACGTAGGCGTCGAGCTGCTTGTAGGTAACGCGCCCGCGGCGCTTGAAATCGGCCCCGCCTCGCAGGCCCTCGATGAGCGCCTTGGTGAAGGCCCCGTTTCCCCAATCTGCATTCTCCAGAGATTCCTGGTCTCCCGAAGACGAGGCGAAGACGATGATGTTGTTCTCGGCACTGGCAATTTCATTGATTGCCGCGGAGTTGTTGCGGGTGAAGCCGGTCGCCAACCCGCCGAGGACGTTACCCGCATGGCAGGTATCTACGAAGAGCAGATTGCGCCCCGGAAGTTCGGCCAGAGCTTGGCGAATCTTGCGGAAAGACACGCCGGTGTCGGGAAGGCGCTTGAGGTCAGCGTCGCGACCCATGAAGTAGTAGCCGCTGCGCGGATCGTTGATGCCGTGTCCGGCCAGGAAGACAAAGGTGGTGTCCTCGGGCCTGACCAATCCGACGAGACCGTCTAGCGCCTTTTCGGTTGCCAGTTTCCCGGCCTCACGATCGGTCAGCAAGTGCAATTCCACCTTTTCGTACAAGCGTCCCTGCTGACCGGAAAAAAGCTGGCCAAAATCCCGCGCATCTTTGGCTGCCAGGTTGAGACGGTAGCGGGGATTGTCGTATTCCGAAACACCGATCGCCAGGATGCGCAGCGTGCCACGGCCGATAGCGGTCTTTTGCCCGGCGTAGCGTACCCGCACGACCTTGGGCACGGAACTGCCCCAGCGATTTTCGGCGACGATCTGGATTTCGGCATCTTCCGGCGGGATCTGCACGTGCAGCATCTGCTCTTCGCTTGCCACATTGGCGTGCAGACCGCGGGCCGTGCGGCCAGCCGATATGACCCGGCTGTAGAGTCGGGTAACGGGGGCTCCGGGAGGGGTATGCACGCGCAGTTTGATAGTCAGGCCAGGCTGAGTGGCCGTGGCTTCGAATCCGGGGCTGAGGATGTCCACGGTCGGTGGCAGCTGATCGAGCTGGGGGGCGGCGATGGCGACTGATTCCGGGGGCAATATTTCGGCTGGGGAGGACGGGACGGTAAGCGCAACCGGCGGCGGTGACGACCCGCCTCGCTCGGAGGCTATAGCCTGAACGGCAGCGGCGACATCGCCTCGGGCCAGGACTTCGCGGGCAAGCCCCGGGGCCAGAAACTGGGTCCTGAAGCGGGACATGGGGAAGAATTCGGGGAGTTGCGCTGCGTTTTGGCTCACTACCCAGCCCCCCAGGTCCTCACCTCCGGTACTGGCGTCGTAGTAGCCGTTTTCGGCGATTGCAAGCCACTTGCGCTCGTTAGGCTGCAAGTAGTACGTCAGTAGGACAACCCCATCGCGGCCGCGAATGACGCGCAGAAGTCCGTCAGCGGTCGCAACGATCACAATATCTCTGGATTCGATCAGGTTGATGCCAACCACGTCGGCTCCCAATTGCCGGACCCACATCATCAGGCTCTGTCGGGCCGGATAGCGGGGCCCGGAGGGCACTCCGGCAGTCGCCTTGTAGAGCCGCCCGGCATCGCTGCCATAGTAAAAATTATCGACAGCGGAATGCACGGTGGCCGACAGGGAGCGCTCGCCCCGACTCTTGAAGGGGAAATAGTTGCCATTGGCGGATCCATTGGCGGAATTCCGCCACGCCAGCAAATTCAGTCCGCGCCGTCCAGTCAGGGGCTCTCGCCAGCCAGAAATCGCGGATACCGGAGAAAATCGCCCACTCGGCAGATGAAAGGCAGTGTCCTGTATGCCCTCGCGGCCTTCGTAGGGAAGGCTGACCCATTCTCCGTCAGTCGATACCCGCAGACGGTCCGGCTGGGTGCGCAGGGCGACGGCATTGGCAGCGTGACGCCAGCGAATCGTTCCGTTCGCCTCCAAGAGCGCGACACTGCCGTTGTCGCTGACGTAGGCCACGCGGCCATCGGCGAAGGCGACGAGATCGTTGATCACCGCATCGGGAAGGCGGCTTTCGTGATGGAGCGCGAGCAATCCACCCGCATCATAGACGCGCAGGAACCCCGGGCCGCCTGTTTCGGCAGAAGCGGCCAGCCAGTAGCGACCCGCGGAGGCGCGGCGGATGATGCCTAGGGGCTGGCCCTCGGGCAGTTGCATACTACCTCGCTGTTCGGCGAGGTCGGCCGCCGAGTAGATCCCACTGCCGGCCAGTTCCAGGCCGTGGCCGTCCGCCGCCCAGGCCAGGCGGGAAGCGCTGTGGCGTTGAATGTCGGCCCTGGCCACACGAAGGAAGCGTCCTCCTTCGTTAGCATAGACGGCGATTTGCCCCAGCCCAGGCGCTTCCTGAGTCCCTACCGCCAAGCGCCCCCCGGGACCAAAGGCAAGGTCGCTGACGACACCGCTACTCAGCGGGTCGGCAAAAACCTCATGCCAGTCCGTCGTACGGTAGATGCGCAAGCCGGTCTCGATCGCGTTGCCCCCGACATGGGCGGAGGCGATCAAACCGGCGAGGTCGCCGACGGCGCTTTGCGTGACTTCCCTGGGTCCTGCAAATCCGATCGCCAGCAGGCTACCGTCGGGAGAGAAGGCGAGGCTGCCGACACGGGCATGGAGACGACCCAGCGCACGAACGATCTGACCGGTGCGCAAGGCGATGACGAGTACGGCGCCTTCGCCGGCGCTGCTTACGTCGCCGCCCACGGCCAGCCATTCGCCGTCAGGGGAAAGCGCCAAAGCATGGATGCGGTCGTCGCCATTCGGCAGAACCCAGCGCTGCACAGGACGTCCGCTGGCCGTTTCCCAGAGGCGCACCGTGTGGTCGAAGCCCGCGGTCACCAGATGGCGTTCGTCTGCCGTCAGAGCCACCCGCAGTATGCGTCCAACATGTGTCGGTGAGTCGATGTGGAAGAGAGGGACGCTTTCACTGGCCAAGACTGGCGTCAGCCAACTCAGGAAGAGCAGGACGAGGGTACTGCGGAAGTGCGCAAGGCAGCGTGGCATGGGTTCAGGTGACCGAAGGTTTGTAGACCGTGGCGTTGCGACACGACCATGGCATGTGGCGAACTATAGGTTGGTTCAGCGCGCCCAGGCAAGGCTGGAGCGGAGTGTCCCAATACCGGTACGCCGTAGCGAATCCGGGCTATTCCCTTGGACGGTCGGGCAAATGAATGCCACATCTGAAGACAAGAAACGCGCATTGCAAGCAAGCCCCCCAGCCCGACCCCGCACAACGAGCAGCCGCAGATCCGCCTGACATTCAAGCCGGCGCCCGGCCTTGCCTAGTTCGTTTGTTCAGCTTGCGCTCAAGGGGCGCCCGGGTCATCATCCCGGC
>SSTA01000283.1 GCA_009469685.1 Azonexaceae bacterium
AGTACCGTGGCCGCCTGCGCACAACTCGTAAAGCCAGGGGGGATGGTCTTTTTCTCCACTCTCAATCGAAACCCCAAGGCATATCTCCTTGCCATTGTCGGAGCCGAGTACATCCTGGGCATGCTTCCCAAGGGCACCCACGACTACGGAAAATTCATCAAACCGTCGGAACTCGCGCGATGGGCCAAGGCTTCCGGCCTTGAACCCGAAGAACTGACCGGGATGGCCTATAACCCCTTAGACCGGACCTATTCCTTGGGCAGCGACCCCGATGTCAATTACCTGATACGCTGTCGGAAGCATGTTTGATGCAGTCCTGTTCGACCTGGACGGGACTCTCGCCGATACCGCCCCGGACCTGGCTGCGGCATTAAACCGCGTACGCAGCGATCGCGGCCTTGACCCGATAGCTGCGCCAGTTCTACGCCGTTTTACGTCGCAAGGCGTTCGTGGACTACTCCGGATCGGAATGGGAATCGAACCCGGTCATCCGGATTATGATGCGCTCGCCAGAACGCTTCTCGACCATTACGCTTTAGCCCTGTGCGTCGAAACCAAGCTGTTCGATGGCATGGCCGCCCTCCTCGACAAACTTGATGGCGCGGCAATTCCGTGGGGAATCGTGACCAATAAGCGCGCGCGATTTACCGATCCTCTGGTCGCCGCCCTCTACCTTTCCCAGCGTGCCGCTTGCGTGGTCAGTGGCGACACGACCCCAGAGACCAAGCCCTCACCGCTACCGATTCTCCACGCCTGCCATGTACTGGGGCGCCACCCCGGGGCAACGCTCTATGTGGGCGACGACCGCCGCGACATCATTGCCGGTCGGGCCGCGGGGACCAAGACCGCTGCTGCCGCCTATGGTTATCTTGGCGACAGCGGACCCCTCGAACTATGGAACGCGGACTTTATCGTGAACCATCCCGACGAACTCGCCTGCAGGATCTTTGCTTGAGCCCCGTCTAGGCCGGAAACAGCTGTTTGCATTTGCTCACGGTTCGCACGGACCTGCCCGGGCAAGATAGCTCCCATGAGCCGCCCTCTGGCGGCATTCCGGAGTCGGATCATGAAATCAAGCGCCCTCGCGTTTTTCGTTACCCTTGCCCTGCTGGCTGTTCCGGCAGTGGCCCACGAGAATGGGCACCACTGGGAACGCCATTCCCACGATCACCACGGCCACTGGAAGCACCGCGGCCCGGGATATCGCTACGATCAGCCTATGGTGATCTATCGTCCTTACTATGCACCGCCCCCTGCAGTGGTCTATCAACCCGCCTACTACGGTTACCGGACGGAGCCTGTGATCACCATAGGAGTGGGCTTACCACCCATCGTCATTCCCCTAAGGTAACCCGCTGAACGACATCGATCCTGACGGGGCAGCAGATTTGCAAGCTGTCAAAGCCTCCAGCATCGTCTTGCCCCTGCGGAGCCTCGCCGCTCGGCTCTGTAGCGCAGCAACGCCAGAATTGGCTCAAGCGACTTCGCGGGCGTCGAGAAACTTCAGCTTAGGGTACTTCTCGGCCATCATGTTCAAGTAAACGTTGCTTGGCGCCAGATAGACGGGGTCGTCAGCGCCATCGAGCGCGACATTCGCCCCGTAGCGTTCCGAAAGCTGGCGCATTTCGCCCTCGTCTCCCTTGATCCAGCGGACCGTTGCGCAGTTGTACGACTCGAAGATCACTTGGACGCCGTATTCGTTTTCCAGGCGATGGGCGACGACGTCAAACTGCAGCACGCCAACGGCGCCCAGGATGAGTTCATTGCCCGCAAGCGGCCGGAAAAGTTGGGTCGCCCCTTCTTCAGCTAATTGCTGAAGACCCTTATGTAATTGTTTAATTCTTAATGGATTTGCGATGCGAGCCAAGCGAAAGTGCTCCGGCGCAAATGACGGAATGCCGACGAAACGCAGCTCCTCGCCTTCGGTGAAGGTTTCCCCAAGGCGAATCGAACCATGATTGGGAATTCCGATGATGTCCCCTGGATAGGCTTCGTCCGTGGTACTGCGGTCCCGCGCCATGAAGGTGATGGCGTTATTGACCGCTAACAGCTTGCCCCCAGCCACCTGCTTGACCTTCATGCCGCGCTCGAAGCGACCCGAACACACTCTCAGGAAGGCAATCCGATCGCGGTGCTTGGGGTCCATGTTGGCCTGAATCTTGAATACGAAGGCGGAAAACCGCGGCTCACCTGGCGCCACGGTCCGCGTCGCGGCCGGCCGCGCTTGGGGTCCCGGCGACAGGTCGACAATCGCATCTAGCAGGGACTGAACACCGAAATTATTCACCGCAGAGCCGAAAAATACCGGAGTCTGCTTCCCGGACAAGTAAGCATGCGCGTCGAAGGCATGGGACGCACCGCGCACGAGTTCCACATCCAGACGCAATTCGTCCGCCTGTGCCCCGATCAGCTCATCCAACCGAGGGTTGTCCAAACCCTGGATGAACTCGCCGGTCCCCTTCTCGGCCTGGGGATCGAAAAACGCGATGGTGTCGTCGTAAAGATGGTAAACGCCCCGAAACCGCTTTCCCATACCTATGGGCCAGGTCATGGGAGCACACTGGATCTTCAGCACGTCCTCAATTTCGTCCAGCAGATCGATCGGCGATTTGCCTTCCCGGTCCAGTTTGTTGATGAAAGTCAGGATGGGCGTATCGCGCATTCGACAGACGTTGAGCAGTTTGATGGTCTGAGCCTCGACGCCATTGACCGAGTCGATCACCATGACTCCCGAGTCCACTGCCGTCAGGGTACGGTACGTATCCTCGGAGAAATCCTCGTGCCCCGGAGTATCCAGGAGATTGACCATACATTCCCGATAAGGAAACTGCATCACCGATGAGGTTACCGAAATACCTCGCTGCTTTTCCAGTTCCATCCAGTCGGAAGTGGCATGGCGGCTTGCTTTACGCGCGCGAACCTCTCCGGCGACCTGAATAGCTCCTCCAAACCAGAGCAGCTTCTCGGTCAGGGTCGTCTTGCCCGCGTCGGGGTGGGAAATAATGGCAAAGGTTCGGCGACGGGAGATTTCGGTATCCAGGGAATTCACGGTATGGTCGGCAAAGGCAAAGTGGCGGCATTATACTGCCCGCCCCTTTCGCCACGCCGCCGGAATTTCGCGTCCAGCAGGAGTTGGGCCATCAGCGTGCGACCAGCGGGCATCCACCTTCCGCTAGCGGGCGAAAGGCGGTTTCTCCCGGGATGGTCTCAAGAATCCTCAGGTAATCCCAAGCCACGGCAATTTCTCCCGGCTTTCTGACCTGCAGGAGAAGGACATCGTGGACCATGCGCCCATCCGGCCGCAGAATCCCTTTGCCGACAATCGGATCCCGTATTGGAATCTCCCGCATCTTGCTCACCACCGCGCGGCTCTCGACCGTTCCGGCGGCGCTCACGGCCTTGAAATAATGGGTAAGCGCCGAATATACCCCTGCCTGGAGGTCGGTCGGCATCGAGCCGCTCCTCTCGTAGAAGCGCCGCGACCAGATGCGCGATTCCTCGTCTCGGTTCCAGTAAAAAGCATGGGTAAGCTTCAGCCCCTGCGCAAGCTGCGGCTGCATGACATGAACGTCGCTCAGCGTAGTCGCGACGGCAGCCAGCATGATCTTCCCACGGCTGACTCCCAGAAGATCGTAGGCCTGGCGGACAGACGCGATCAGGTCGGTTCCCGCATTGACCAGCCCAATGACTTCAGCGCCGGACTGAGCCGCCAGGCGAAGCTTGCCGAAAAGATGCTCTTCGCCCCTGGCGTGCGTAATGCTTCCGACGACGGTTCCCCCGTTCTTCTGAATGACCGTGGTGAGAGACTGCTGAACGTCTCGCCCGAACTGGTTATCCACGACCACTAGAAACCAGCGACGCGCGCCGAGACGAGTCAATTCCCCACCGATCACCTGATTGAACGCGTAGCCATCGTACATCCAGTGGATACCGTTGGCTGCGCAGGCCTTACCCGTAAGCGCCGGAGTCATCACTCCGTTGTAGAACGTCACGACGTCCCGCTTCCGGATGACTTCCTGAACCGCCAGGGCGGTGGGTGACCCGACGACGTCGGCGATAACCTGTACAGTGGATCGATCGGTCCATTCGCGGGCGATGCGTGCGGCAACCGCGGGTTCGTTCTCGTGATCTGCAAAGATGACGCGTACGGGTTTCCCCAAGAGCGTCCCTCCTGCGTCTTCAATCGCCAAACGCGCCGCCGTGACCGATCCTTGGCCAGCGATATGCGCGTAGCTGCCCTTCATGTCGAGCAACAGACCGATGGTGATCGTTTCGGGATCTCCCGCCGGGGTCGCGAAAACCAAGCCGATCCTGCCCAGGATGGCGATCCCCACCCATAAGCGGCATATGGCTGAAATATATTGCTTGATCATTGGCCCCAACAATGGAGAAGTTCTTTTTTTTCACTATTATGTGCGAACTCCTATCGTCCAGGTGATCGCAAGCTTTGGTCATGCCCCTAGGCAATCGATTTCCCGCTCTCGTACTCGCGGCAGTAGTGGCCATCGGCCTCGCGCTCCTTGGAGCTTTCTCTTATTACAACGGGATCCACAGGGAATTTCTTGCCGCGAATTTCGATAGTGTCCATGGCGCAAGAACCTTGCTCAAGGCACAGGCTTTTCTTAAGCAGGCCCAGGATCGCCTGGAGCGCGCTGCGCTCCCCCAATCCAATCTGCAGCCCCTGCTCCGTCAGGCTGTTGACGCCTTGTTCCAGGCCGCAAGCTACGGGGCGGAAGGTTCCGACGATGCGCGGCATCGCCGATCGGAGCTCACCAGCCGAACTCGAATTCTGCACAAGCAGGTCGAGCAATTGCTGGTTTCTGCTTCCGAGCCCGCGGTAACAGCCAGCCTGCCGACCATTGTTGCCCAAGTTCGGGGATTGGCGGAGGAGTTCGGCACCGCTGAATTGGAACACTGGGGAACCCTATCGTCCCTCAATAGCGAGCTTGCCCTTCGCATGGAACAGCTTCGGCTGTTCATTGCGGCAACCATCTTCATCTTCGTGGCCATCATGCTTATTCTGGCCCGTTCTCTCCAACGAACCCGCCAAGCCGAGAGCGCGCTACGCAACGCCAAGCGAGACACCGAAGCAATCCAGCAAACGACCCTTGACGCCGCGACGATCGGGATTGTCTACCTCAACATGGACGACCCGGAGCATCCCAGAGTCATCGCGGCAAACCGCCAGATGGCCACCATTCTCGGCATTTCCCTGGATCAATTGGTCGGCACATCGCTCACTCGGTTTTACGCCGATTTAAGCAGCTTTCAGGCCTCTATCGCCGAATTACGCAAGGTCTTGGCAAGCGGAGAAGTACTGCGCGGCGAGAAACTGCTACGCCGACACGACGGGAGTCTCTTCTGGTGTGCCTTTTCGGCCAAAGCCATCGACGCGACCGATGCCTCCCGGGGGATAGTGTGCTTGCTCGAGGACGTCAGCGAGCAGAAGCGCGCCGAAGAAGAACTCGAATCGGCCAAGCGCGACGCCGAAAGCGCCAACCGAGCCAAGAGCGAATTTCTCGCGAATATGAGCCACGAGATCCGAACTCCGTTCACCGGAGTCCTCGGCATGCTGGAATTGCTGCTCCAGTCCCGCCTCTTGCCAGAGCAGCGGCGCCATGCCGAATTAGCCCACCGCAGTACCCGAAATCTCCTTGCCATTGTTGACGACATTCTCGACCTCTCTCGCATCGAGAATGGCAAATTCGAACTCCATCCGGCCCCCACCGAATTGCGCCCGCTGCTTGAAGGAATCGTCCAGTTTCATCGTGTCCAGGGCGAAAAAAAGGGCTTGGAAGTCCAACCTCAAATCGATCCGGCCATTCCAGACTTCGTTGTTGTAGATGGCCTGCGCCTGCGTCAGATTCTCGACAATCTGATGGGCAACGCTTTGAAATTCACCCCGCGCGGACGCGTGAACCTGGCTGCGGAAATCACCGCGTCCGAACCTGACCGGTGCCGGCTGCGTTTTACGGTCTCCGACACGGGAATAGGCATTCCGGCAACGCAGCAGGCCCGAATTTTCGAAAAATTCATCCAAGCCGATGGCTCCACGGCCCGCGTATTCGGCGGCAGCGGGCTTGGACTGGCGATCTGTCGGCAGTTGGTCGATCGTATGGGTGGAGAGATGGGCGTCAGCAGTTTCGAGGGACGGGGAAGTCGGTTCTGGGTGGAATTCGACCTCCAGGTCGTCCCTTCACCGGGTTTGCGCGAACCTATGCCTTTAAACGCAGATCCCATCCGCCTCCCCGCCGGCGTGCGTGTTCTTGTGGCAGACGACAGCGATACGAATCGCGAAGTCCTTGCCGGCTTGCTCGAGGGCTTTGGGGCTGTCGTGATCCTGGCAGAAAACGGTGAGGAAGCCGTGCGTCTCGCCGCCAACGAGCGTCCCGACGTCATCTTGATGGATATCCAGATGCCCGGCTTGGACGGATACGAGGCCACCCGCTTGATTCGGGCGGCGGAGACCCTGGGCAAGCGGGTGCCGATTATCGCGCTCACAGCCCACGCCATGGCGGGCGATCGCGAAAAATGCCTTGCCGCCGGCATGGACGATTACGTGTCCAAACCCGTCGCCCAAGAAGTGCTCGCGGCCTGTGTTGCACTTCAGCTTGCGTATGTTTCACCGGAATCCGTCTTGGGCGAGACCGAGGCATCGCCCCGCGCTGCTCCTTATCGAGGCCATATCCTGCTTGCCGAGGATGACGAATCGATTCGTACCGCTTGCCGTGGGCTCCTCGAACACTTGGGATGCCAGGTGACCACGGCGATCGACGGTGGCGAAGCCCTCGCGCTATTCGGCAGTGACGATTTCGATCTGGTTCTGCTCGATTGCCGGATGCCAGGGCTATCGGGCCAGGAAACGGCACGCCTGTGGCGCCAGAAGGAATTGGAGGCGCGACGCATGCCGACTGCCATCGTTGCGCTCACCGCCCTGGCTTCCGCCGAAGATAGATCAGAATGCCTTGCCGCAGGCATGAACGACACCCTGGCAAAACCCTTCAATCAGGAAGATCTGGAAAAGCTGCTCGAGGCATGGCTGGGGCGCGATCCCCACCGGGAGTCCAAGACAGGGTAAACTGCTGTCCTTTTCGCGAAGGCTGTCCAGCCGCCAATCCGATAGAGATTCCCATGAGCACTCAGAACCTAGAAAACGTCAATGTCAGCGCCTTCGACGCGATGCCCACGCCGGAGGAACTCCACGCTCGCCTTCCGCTTTCCGTCAAGGCCGCCCACACCGTGAATCAGGGTCGCAGCACCTTGCGCCGCATTCTCGATCGCAAGGATCATCGCCTGTTCGCGGTCGTCGGCCCCTGCTCGATCCACGACCCCAACGCAGGCCTGGATTACGCGCGCCGGCTCCATGAGTTGTCCCGCGAAATCGGTGACACCATCTGCCTGGTGATGCGCGTCTACTTCGAAAAGCCACGCACGACAGTGGGCTGGAAGGGCTACATCAACGACCCCTACATGGACGATTCGTTCCGCGTCGACGTCGGCATGGAAAAGGCCCGCGATTTCCTGTTGAAGATCAATGAGCTCGGACTGCCCACCGGTACGGAAGCCCTAGACCCGATTTCTCCCCAGTACTACGGCGACCTGATCGCCTGGACCGCCATCGGAGCCCGCACTACCGAGTCCCAGACCCATCGCGAAATGTCTTCCGGGCTCTCCACTCCCGTTGGCTTCAAGAACGGCACCAGCGGCGATCTGGCTGTGGCCGTCAATGCCATCCTTTCGGCGTCCAAGCCCCACTCCTTTCTCGGCATCAATGGCCAAGGCCGCGTCGCCATCGTCCGCACCAGCGGAAATCGCCACGGACACGTCGTCCTGCGCGGGGGGGATTCGCGACCCAACTACGATACGGTTTCCGTCTCGATGGCCGAGCAGGCGCTGACCAAGGCCAAGCTCCCCCACAACATCGTCGTCGATTGTTCCCACGCCAACAGCAGCAAGAAACCCGAGTTGCAACCCCTGGTGATGGCGGACGTGGTGAACCAGATCCGGCTCGGCAACAAATCCCTGGTCGGCGTGATGATCGAGTCGAACATCGAGGCCGGAAACCAGCCGATTCCCGCCGACCTCAGCCAATTGCGCTACGGTTGTTCGGTCACCGACGCCTGCGTGGACTGGTCCACGACGGAAAAAATGCTGCGCGACGCTGCCATCCTGTTGCGCGATGTCCTTCCGGGCCGCCTGGACGCCTGACCATTCCGCTTCGCCGCCGATGCCTCTGATCCGCCCCTTCGCCGGCCTGCGCCCGGCACCCGGTCGCGCCGGGGACGTTGCCGCCCCACCCTACGACGTACTCTCCAGCGACGAGGCCCGGGAAAGGGCCGCCGGTCGCCCCTGGAGTTTCCTCCACATCTCCAAGGCGGAAATCGACCTGCCGGCCGACGTCGACCCCTATTCCCCTTTGGTTTACGCTCGCTCTGCTGCGAATCTTGCAGCCATGGTTTCGGCTGGCGTTCTCATCCGGGATGAATCTCCCCGCTACTATGCCTACCGCCTGGTCATGGGCAATCATGTCCAGACCGGTCTGGTTGCGGCCGCATCGGTGGCCGATTACGACAGCAATCGCATCCGCCGCCATGAATTCACCCGGCCTGACAAGGAAGACGACCGAGTCCGTCAAATCGAGGCCCTCAATGCCCACACCGGCCCCGTCCTCCTGGCATACCCTGATTGCCCGGTGGCCGATGGGATCATCGCGGCCGCCACGGCCGGGGAACCACTCGCCGACGTCACCGCCGACGGAGTCCGGCACATGACCTGGGCCATAGAACATCCAGACGCCGTCGCCGCCCTCTCAGCGGCCATCGACGGCCTACCCTGCCTATACATCGCCGACGGTCACCACCGCTCGGCCGCGGCGTCCCGGGTTGCTGCGGCTCGCCGCAAGCCTGACAGCGCAGATGGTTCGGCAGAAGCCTTTCTTTCGGTGATGTTCCCTGCCCACGAGATGCGGATCATGGATTACAACCGCCTGGTCAGGGACTTGAACGGCCTCAGCCCGGAGGCCTTTCTTGCCGGAGTGTCGGAAGCCTTCGAGGTCGTACCCGTCGATCGGGCTTTTTCGCCGGAAAGCCCTGGGATCTTCGCTCTCTACCTGGCCGGTCGCTGGCATCGCCTGGCCATCGATCCATGTCGCATCCCGCTCGCCGACCCGGTAGCCCGACTGGATGTCAGTCTCCTCTCCGACCATCTCCTGGGTCCGATCCTCGGCATCGCCGATCTGCGACGCGACAAGCGCATCGACTTCGTAGGCGGCATTCGTGGTCTAGGGGAACTCGAACGACGGGTTGATAGCGGAGAGATGGCGGTCGCATTTGCCCTCCACCCCACCCGTATGGCGGACCTCATGGCTGTAGCCGATGCCGGGGAGGTCATGCCCCCCAAATCCACCTGGTTTGAGCCCAAGCTTGCCGACGGGCTCCTATCCCACGTTCTGGACTGATTTCAGAGCCAGATCGCGAGGCTGCCCGGGGTCATTGCAGGTCCACTGCGTAACGCTTGAGGTCGTCCAAGGCGATGACCTCCAACGATGCCTGGTTGCTAGCCGTCAGGACCACCCGAGGTGCCCGGCCACCCGCCAGGGCTTCCAGCCAACGGGCAGCGCACAGGCACCAGCGGTCGCCCGGCTTCAGCCCAGGAAAACCGTACTCCGGTCTTGGCGTGGATAAATCGTTGCCGCGCTGCTGAGAGAACTCCAGGAACTCGGGCGTCGCCACGATGCACACCGTATGGCTGCCAAAATCGTCAGGGCCGGTGTTGCAGCAACCGTCTCGGAAAAACCCAGTACGAGGCCGCTCGCTGCAGGGGAGCAAAGGACCCCCAAGGACATTCAATTGACTTCCCCGCCCTGGCCAGTCACGAGGCTTCATGCCTGCACCGTCACTCGACTTCGTCTATCCAGGCCTGCTGGATGGCTTCTAGGATTTTTTCGCCACAGTGCTTGGGATCGTCGTCAAAATCCGGTAGCGCCAGCACCCAAGCGCGGAGGTCGACAAAGTTGGCCTTGAGCGGATCCTTGTCCGGATAAGCCTCGGCCAGCTCGATGGCAATGTCGTTAATGTCGGTCCATTTCATTTCCTGTGCCCCTCCTTCGCCATATTGATGCTGTACTTGGGGATTTCTACCACCAGCGGCGTTTCGCCGACGGTCGCCTGGCACCCCAGCCGGGAATTGGGCTCCAAGCCCCAGGCCTTGTCCAGCAAATCTTCTTCGTCGTCCTCGGCGGGTTCCAACGAGTTGAAACCCTCGCGCACGATGACGTGACAAGTGGTGCAGGCGCAAGACATCTCGCAGGCGTGTTCAAGCTCAATGTCGTTTTCCAGCAGAGTCTGGCAGATGGACTTTCCAACCTCGGCTTCGATCACTGCGCCATCCGGACAGAGTTCAACGTGAGGCAGCACGATGATCTGAGTCATTCTTCCTCTCCCGTCTTGAGATCATCGACCTTGCGCCCAGCCAGGGCGCGCTTGATGCTTTGATCCATGCGACGGTGGGCAAATTCCTGCGTTTCATAGCCCAGGTCGTCCATGGCCAGATTGATTTGGCGGCGGTTGGTCCCCGCCATGGTATCCCGCAGCTTTTCGAGGCTCGCCCTAATCCTGCCAATCTCTGCCTCGGTCAACAGGTGGGGATCTTCGGCCAAGGCTGCTTCGGTGGCCTCGACGAGGCGACGGGCTTCGACCTTGGCCTCGGTAAGGGCGCGATTGAGGGCATCATCCTTCGCATGGGCCATAGAATCCTGGAGCATGGCGGCAATTTCGTCGTCGGAAAGACCGTAGGACGGTTTCACGGTGACGCTGGCCTCGACGCCATTGGTCTGCTCTCGCGCCGAAACCGAGAGAAGTCCGTCGGCATCGACCTGGAAGCTGACCCGGATACGGGCTGCGCCCGCCACCATGGGCGGAATTCCCCGCAGCTCGAATCGGGCCAGGGAGCGGCAGTCGGCCACCAGTTCGCGCTCGCCCTGCACGACATGGATGGCCATGGCGGTCTGGCCATCCTTGAAGGTGGTGAAGTCCTGCGCGCGGGCAGTGGGGATGGTGGAATTGCGCGGGATGACCTTTTCCGTCAGCCCCCCCATGGTCTCCAGGCCGAGGGAAAGTGGAATGACGTCGAGCAGAAGCCAGTCGTCCTGGCCGGTTTTATTGCCCACCAACAGGTTGGCCTGGGTGGCGGCCCCCAGGGCAACCACCTTGTCCGGATCCAGGTTGGTCAGGGGTTCTTGACGGAAGAAATCACCCACCGCCTTTTGCACCTGCGGCATCCGGGTGGCGCCGCCGACCATCACCACGCCCTTGACGTCCTCCGGACGAAGGCCGGCGTCGCGCAGGGCCTTTTTCACCGGCTGCACGGTCTTGGAAACAAGAGTCTGGGTAATCCCGGCAAAGGTATCCACCTCGATCCGCAGATCGACCAGCTCGCCCGATGTCAGCCGCGCAGTAATCGGTGCCTCCGGATGATGGGTCAGGAATTCCTTCGCCTCCCGGCAACGCATCATCAGAAGCCGCGAATCTTCTGCCGAAAGAGGTTGCAGTTTCGCCTGCTCAATGGCCCAGCAGAACAGGCGGTGGTCGAAGTCGTCGCCGCCCAGGGCGGAGTCGCCGCCGGTGGCCATAACCTCAAATACGCCCTTGGTGAGCTTGAGGATGGAAATATCGAAGGTTCCGCCACCCAAATCATAGACGGCATAGACGCCCTCCGCGGCGTTGTCCAGCCCATAGGCAATGGCCGCTGCGGTCGGCTCGTTGAGGAGCCGGAGAACGTTGAGGCCGGCCAGCCGCGCGGCATCCTTGGTGGCCTGGCGCTGGGCATCGTCGAAATACGCCGGTACGGTGATCACCGCGCCGACCAACTCCCCCCCCAGTGCCCCTTCGGCCCGCTCGCGCAGGGTTTTGAGAATCTCTGCGGAGACCTCGACAGGGCTCTTCACTCCGGCAACGGTTCTAACCTTGACCATACCCGGCGCCTCGAGGAAGTCGTAGGGCATGGATTCAACGTGGGCAATATCTTTAAGCCCCCGCCCCATGAAACGCTTGACCGAAACGATGGTGTTTTTCGGATCTCTGGCCTGTTGCTTCTGGGCGGCGTAACCTACCTCGGTAGTCCCGTCCGCAAGGTAGCGGACGATGGAAGGCAGCAGGGGACGGCCCTGTTCGTCGTTGAGCACTTTGGCCAGGCCGCTGCGGACCGTGGCGACTAGGGAATTGGTCGTACCGAGGTCGATACCAACGGCAAGCTTGTGCTCGTGAGGGGCCGCCGACTCTCCCGGCTCGGCGATCTGAAACAAGGCCATGTCTATTCTTCCAGCGACGCTAAGGCGTCGTCGATTTCGTGCAAAAGTTTTTCCAGGAACATGAGGCGCCGCACCGCTTCGCCTGCGGCATTCAGGTCTCCCGCCTCGTCGAGGAGTTGCCCGAGTTCCTCATAGCGGACAGCAATGTCCGCCCGGAGGCGGTGGTAGAGGTGCTCCAATTCACCGTGGGCACCAGCCGCGCGAGCTTCGGCAACGCCTTCGCGCCACTCCATCTGTTCCAGCAGAAATTCGGCTGCCATGGCGGTATTGCTTTCTGCCCGGACGTCGAGGCCTGCCAGCTGCAGCAGATATTTTGCCCGCTCCAGCGGTTTCTTCAAGGTCTGGTAAGCCTCGTTCGCCCGCGTTGCCCACTGCATGGACAAGCGCCGCTCGGCATCGCCCGCCTGGGCAAAACGGTCCGGATGAACCTGTCCCTGGATTTCGCGATAGCGGTGATCGAGCTCTGCCCCATCCAGCCGAAAGGCCCTTGGAAGTTGGAACAAAGAGAAAAAGTCGGCGGTGATATCCACCAATAACCTCAAGACGCGGGCTCACATCTGGCTGCCCGGAAGGCCATTCGTCACCGTGAAGCGCCGGCTCCCCGCACGTTACGCGGGACTAGCGATGGTGTGACGAAGCGGCGTCGAGACGCCTAGACATTGAAGGATTCACCGCAACCGCACTGATCCTTGACATTCGGGTTATTGAACTTGAATCCTTCGTTGAGGCCTTCGCGAGCGTAGTCCAGTTCCATCCCGTCCAGGTACGGCAGGCTCTTCGGATCCACGAAGACCTTGACCCCATTGCTCTCGAAAACAAGGTCGTCCGCGGCGCACTGGTCCACAAACTCCAACTTATACGCCATACCCGAACAGCCACTGGTCCGTACCCCGAGGCGCAGACCGATACCCTTGCCTCGTTTGCTCAGGTAATTCACGACGTGCTTCGCCGCTTTGTCGCTCAAGGTGATGGCCATACTACTCTCCATGCTTTTTCTTGTAGTCGGCCACAGCCGCCTTGATAGCATCTTCTGCCAGGATGGAACAGTGTATCTTCACCGGCGGCAATGCCAGTTCTTCCGCAATCTCGGTATTCTTGATCGAGAGTGCCTGATCGACGGTCTTGCCCTTGACCCATTCGGTCACCAGGGACGACGAGGCAATGGCGGAACCGCAGCCATAGGTCTTGAACTTGGCGTCCTCGATGACTCCTTCCTTGTTGACCTTGATCTGCAGCTTCATGACGTCGCCGCAGGCGGGAGCCCCGACCATGCCGGTGCCGACGCCCTCATCCTCTTTGCCGAAGGAACCCACATTGCGGGGGTTTTCGTAGTGGTCGATGACTTTGACGCTATAGCTCATGGTGAACTCCTGCTGGTTAATGCGCCGCCCACTG
>SSTA01000284.1 GCA_009469685.1 Azonexaceae bacterium
AAACAAACGTTTGAATTTGGTCGTCCCATGCCGGAAAACCGTCGCAACGCTACCCGGGAGCGCATCCTCGATACCGCCGAGACCCTGTTCATGGCCCAGGGTTACGAGGGGACGTCGATGCGCCAGATCACCGGTCAGGCCCAGGTGAATCTTGCGGCGGTCAATTACCACTTCGGTTCCAAGGAGGAACTGCTGCAGGAGGTCTTCCGCCGGCGCCTCAAGTGGCTTAACGACGAGCGCCTGCGGGTGCTCGATGCCCTTGAGGCGGAAGCCGGCGGACACGCCCTGAAGCCTTCCCAGATCGTCGATGCCTTCTTCGGCACCCTCCTGCGCATGGCCGGCGACCGCAAGCACGGAGGACCGGTCTTCCTGCGGCTCCTGGGGCGGACATTGACCGAGCCTTCGGAATTCATCCGCACCTTTCTCGCCGACGAGTACCGCGAGGTGATGGAGCGCTTCAAATCTGCGCTGTTCAAGGCGCTGCCGGACGTTCCCCGGGTCGAGATCGTCTGGCGCTTTCACTTCATGCTGGGCGCTACGTCCTATGCCATTGCCGGGACCGACACCCTGCGCCTGGTGACCGACTGGCACCTCGATGCCGCGGAAGCCGACGGCGGGCCCGAACGTCTGCTTCCGCGGCTGATGACCTTTCTTCTCGGGGGGCTGCGGGCGCCCCTGCCGGCCGGGACCGGGCCGGGTTTGCCTTGAGGGGCGGATTTGCGCCGATCCGGATCATGCCCGCTTCCCCGTCCCCGATTCCCTTGCACGATCCCTCTTCCGCGCTGCGGAGGGCGGGTCTGCGCGGCTCCAGGCCACTTGCGCGCTGAGCGCGGAGGTTTCCCATGGCTTCCCTCGTCACCCTCGTCGTTCTGATCCTTGCCGTTCTTGCCGCGGCGGTCGTCGTCATCCTGAGCCTGCCGCCGCTGCGCCGCACACTGGTCACCCGGGGCCTGTTCGCCACCTACCGCAAGGTGCTGCCCCAGATGTCGGAGACCGAACGGGATGCGCTCGAAGCCGGTACCGTCTGGTGGGAAGGCGAGTTGTTCCGCGGCGACCCGGACTGGAAAAAGCTGCTGGCCTACCCGCGGCCGGTGCTCACCGCGGCGGAACAGGCTTTCCTGGACGGGGAGGTCAATGAGGCCTGCCGCCTGGTGAACGACTGGAGCGTCAGCCACGAGGATCACGACCTCTCGCCGGAGGCCTGGCGCTACATCAAGGAAAAGGGTTTCCTCGGCATGATCATTCCGCGCCGCTATGGCGGCCTGGAGTTTTCCGCCTACGCCCACTCCCAGGTGGTGACCCGGCTGTCGACCCGCTCCTCCGCCCTCGCCGTGTCGGTGATGGTGCCCAATTCCCTCGGGCCGGCCGAATTGCTGCTCCACTATGGGACAGAGGAACAGAAGAACCACTACCTGCCGCGGCTGGCCAAGGGCGTAGACGTCCCCGCCTTCGCCCTCACCAGTCCCTGGGCGGGCTCGGATGCCGCTGCCATTCCCGACTTCGGCATCGTCTGCCGCGGGATCTGGCAAGGCAAGGAAGTCCTCGGCATGCGGGTGACCTGGGACAAGCGCTACATCACCCTGGCGCCGGTGTGCACCCTGCTCGGTCTGGCCTTCCGACTGTTCGATCCGGACGGCCTGCTGGGCGAAAAGCAGGATGTGGGCATCACCTGCGCCCTGGTTCCCCGCGACCACCCCGGCGTCGAAATCGGCCGCCGTCACTTCCCCCTCAACGCCATGTTCATGAACGGCCCCACCCGGGGCAAGGAAGTCTTCATGCCCCTGGATTTCATCATCGGCGGCCCGGCGCGGGCGGGGCAGGGCTGGCGTATGCTCATGGAGTGTCTGGCGGCCGGCCGTTCGATCTCGCTGCCCTCGTCCAATACGGGCATGGCCCAGATGACGGTGCGGGCGGTGGGCGGCTACGCCCGGGTGCGCAGCCAGTTCAAGACCGCCGTCGGCCGCTTCGAGGGGGTCGAGGAGGCGCTTACCCGCATGGGCGCCTACACCTACCTCATGGACGCCACCCGCAAAATGACCGCCGGCGCCATCGACCTGGGAGAAAAGCCCTCGGTGGTTTCCGCCATCGCCAAATACCACGTCACCGAGCGGGGAAGGCAGGTGGTCAACGACGGCATGGACGTCATCGGCGGCAAGGGCATCTGTCTGGGGCCCTCCAATTTC
>SSTA01000285.1 GCA_009469685.1 Azonexaceae bacterium
GAACTTGCTCGACAACTGTTGCTGCACCGCAGGCGGCACCGCAGCGTAGCGGGCGAATTCGATGGTGTAGCTGCCCTGGCCTCCGGTGAGGGACTTGAGCCTCGACTGGTAGTCGTTGAGCTCGGCGAGCGGAACTTCGCCTGTGATGGCGGCCATGCCGTGGCCGCGGCCGTCGGTGCCCGTGATATGGCCGCGGCGGCCGGAAAGGTCGCCGGTCAGATCGCCGATGGCGTCTTCCGGGACGACGATCTCGATGGTGACGATGGGCTCCAGCACAATGGGTCGGGCGGCGCGGATGGCCTCGATGACCGCCTTGCGGCCGGCGGTGACGAAGGCGACTTCCTTGCCGTCGACGGCGTGGGTCTTGCCGTCATAGACCGTGACCTTGAGGTCCTCCACAGGAAAGCCAGCGACGACCCCTCCTTCCAGAGCCTGGCGCACGCCCTTTTCCACCGCCGGCATGAAGACGCCGGGGATGACCCCGCCCTTGACGGCATCGACGAACTCAAAACCCTCGCCGCGACTCTTGGGCTCGATCTTGAGGTGCACCTCGCCGAACTGTCCGGCACCGCCACTCTGTTTCTTGTGGCGATGCATGGCCTCGCCTGCAGCGGTAATCGTTTCGCGGTAGGGAATCAGCGGCGGCTTGGTGTCCACCTCCAGCTTGTACTGGGCCACCATCTTGGTCAGCTTGGACTTGAGGTGGATTTCGCCCAGGCCGCGGATGACGGTTTCGTTGGTATGGGGGTGGCGCTCGACGACGAAGGTGGGATCTTCCATGGCCAGCTTGCCAAGGATGTCGAAGAGCCGCTGCTCGTCTCCCTTCTTCTTGGTTTCCACGGCCAGGCCGGCCATCGGACGGGGAAAATCGAGGGGGACCAGGTGAATGTGGTCCTCGTCATGGGAATCGTGGAGGACGCAGTCGAACTCGATTTCCTCGACTTTGGCGATGGCGCCGATGTCGCCCGGCACCAGTTCGTCCACCTCGACGGTGTCCTTGCCCTGGAGCTGATACAGGTGGGCCACCTTGAAGGGACGCTTGCCGTCGCCAACGAAGAGCTGCATGTCCTTCTTTAGCGTGCCCTGGTGAACGCGGAAGATGCCGATCTTGCCCATGTAGGGGTCGGCCACGACTTTGAAGACGTGGGCCAGGACGTGCTTGGCGGCGTCCGGCTCGGCATGGAAGGCTTCGGCGGCTTTGCCGCCGCTCCCGCCGGGTTCGCCCTTGTAGAACGGGGGCGGATTGCCCTCGGCCGGGTTGGGGGCGAGGCTCGCGAGGACGTGGAGCAGCTCCTTGATTCCGGCCCCCGTCTTGGCCGAGGTGAACAGGACGGGGATCAGGTGCCCCTCCCGCAAGGCCTTTTCAAAGGGGGCATGGAGGTCGGCGGCGCTGGGATCGGCGCCGTCTTCCAGGTACTGGGCCAGCAAGTCTTCGTCCTCTTCGACAATCTGGTCGATCAGTGCACGGTGGGCGGCGGCGACGGATTCGAAATCGGCATCGCCGGAATCGTGCTCCAGCACTTCCACCACGTCGGCAGAACCATGGGCGGGCAGGTCGAGAATCATGCAGGCCTTGCCGAAGCGCTCCCGGATGTCGGCCACGAGACCGGGGAGGTCGAGATTCTCGGCGTCGATCTTATTGACGACGATCATCCGACAGAGCTTGCGCTCCGCGGCGCAGCGCATCATGCGCTCGGTCATCAGTTCGATGCCGGTCTGGGCATTGATCACCACCAGAGCCGTATCCACCCCGGCCAGGGCAGCGATGGCCTGGCCGGCGAAATCCGGATAGCCCGGGGTATCGACCAGGTGGACGTGGGTGCTTTCATAGGGGAAATTGACCACGGCCGATGTCAGCGAATGACCGGCCTCCTTTTCCAGCGGATCGGCGTCGCAGACGGTGCTGCCCTTGTCGACGCTGCCCTTGGCGTTGATGGCGCCGGTAGCGAAGAGCAGGGCCTCGGCGAGGCTGGTCTTACCCGATGCGCCGTGCCCGACGAGGGCGACGGAGCGCAGGGTTTCGGTAGTGTATTTGGGCATTGTGGTCTCCCGTTACTTGTTGGAATCCGGAATGGGCGCTTGCACACCCGCAGCCACCAAGCGCTTGGCAAAGAAGGGGCCGGTGCCGTAAAGCAGGCCTGCCGCAAGGGCCATGAGGAGCAGCCCGGCGCCAAGCTGCTTGCCGGTCTTGGCGTTGCCTTCCCAGTGACTGACGAAAAACCGGTACAGGCCGATGGCATGGATCACGCCGGCCGGGGCGGCGAGCCAGCGGGCCACGACCAGGGGCTCGGGAACGGCCATAAAGGGCTGGGCGATGACCAGCACCGCGAAGGGAAGCGCGACCACGGCGAGCGGAACGACGGCCACCGCCAGAAGCCAGGGGCGCCCCGCGCCAAAGGCGGCGGGAATGACGTTGATGTATCCCACCAGGGCCAGCGAAAAACCGATCGCCGCCGTGAGGGCAACGAGGGCGACGAACAGCGCGAACCAGAGGTCCATTACTTGCGGACTTTCTCGGGACGCTTCCAGCCGGGCATGCTGATCTGGCGAACCCGCGACAGGGTCAGGGAATCCGGCGGCGCATCGGCGGTCAGCGTCGTCCCTGCGCCCAGCGTCGCTCCGCGGCCCACGGTGACTGGGGCCACCAATTGGGTGTCGGAGCCGATGAACACGTCGTCCTCGATGATGGTCTTGTGTTTATTGGCGCCGTCGTAGTTGCAGGTGATGGTTCCCGCGCCGACGTTCACCCGCTCGCCGATGACCGCATCGCCTACGTAGGCCAAGTGGTTGGCTTTGGACTGGGCGGCAATTTTGCTGTTCTTGACCTCGACGAAATTGCCGATATGGACTTCAGGTCCCAGCTCGGTCCCCGGTCGCAGACGGGCGAAGGGGCCGATCACCCCATCCGGTCCGACGACCGCGTCGTCCAGGTGACAGTAGGCGGCAAGGCGCGTTCCGGCGGCGATCTTCACATTTCGAAGCACGCAGTAGGGGCCGACTTCGACGGCATCGGCGAGTTCCACCTTGCCCTCGAAGACGCAGCCGACGTCGATGGCGACGTCCCGCCCACAGCTCAGGACGCCCCGTACGTCGATGCGGTTGGGATCGGCGAGGCGCACGCCCTGGACCAGAAGGGCGTCGGCGATGTTCCGTTGATGAACCCGTTCGAGCTCGGCAAGTTGGACCTTGCTGTTCACCCCCAGCACCTCCCATTCGCCGTCTGGCTGGGCGGTGTGGACAGGAAGGCGCTCGGCCACCGCCAGGGCGACGATGTCGGTCAGGTAGTACTCGCCCTGGGCATTGTTGTTGGACAGGCCCTTCAACCA
>SSTA01000286.1 GCA_009469685.1 Azonexaceae bacterium
AACCGCCGCCGAACTCCTCGCCGCCCTCGGGCACGAATCCCGCCTTTCCATCTTCCGCCTGCTGGTGGAAGCCGGCCCCGCGGGCGTGACGGCCAGCGCCATCGGAGAAGGTCTGGCCATGGCACCCGCTACGCTTTCCTTCCACCTGGCGCACTTGAGCCGGGTGGGGCTGATCCAGGGCCGCAAGGAGGGGCGCTTCATCCGCTACGCCACCGACTACGCCGCCATGGACGAACTGCTGGCCTTCCTCACCCGCAATTGCTGCCAGGGCAGCGGCGAATGCCTGCCCAAGACCCGGGCTGCCGACACCGTCGCCAAGCGCCGGGGCAGCCTCCAGAAAACCGCTTCCCGCCCGGGAATTCCTTCCGAAACCGAAACGCCATGATCCCCACCGTCCTCGTCCTGTGCACAGGCAACTCCTGCCGCTCCCAGATGGGAGAGGCCATCCTCAACCACGACCTGGCCGGCCGGGTGAAGGCGGTTTCCGCCGGCACCCGCCCCCAGCCCAAGGTAGCCGACGGCGCCATCGAAGCGCTGAAGCTGGCCGGCCTGCCCACGGAAGGCCTCTTCCCCAAGGACGTGGATACCTTGCTCGACACCCCCATCGACCTGGTGGTCAGCGTCTGCGACAACGCCCGCGAGACCTGCCCGGTCTTCCCACGGCCGGTGCAGCGCATCCACGTCCCCTTCCACGATCCCCACGGGGAGCCGCTGGAAAGCTTCGTCACCGTGCGCGACGACATCCGCACGCGGCTGGTGGCCGCGGTGCGCGAAGCACTCGCTCTGTGAGGCTCCGCCATGACCGCCCAATGTGAAATCGCCATCAAGGCCGAAGCCGGCGTCCCCATGAGCGTCTTCGAGCGCTACCTGACCCTGTGGGTCTTCCTCTGCATCGTCGCCGGCATCGTCCTCGGCCAGGTGGCCCCGGAGCCGGTCCAGGCCATCGGCCGCCTGGAGGTGGCCCGGGTCAATCTGCCGGTGGGCCTGCTCATCTGGGTGATGATCATCCCCATGCTGGTCAAGGTGGATTTCGGCGCCCTGCACGAGGTGAGGCAGCACGTCCGCGGCATCGCCGTCACCCTGTTCGTGAACTGGCTGGTGAAGCCCTTTTCCATGGCCTTCCTGGCCTGGCTATTCGTGCGCAACCTGTTCGCCCCCCTGCTCCCGGCCGAGCAGCTGGACAGCTACGTCGCCGGCCTCATCCTGCTGGCGGCGGCGCCCTGCACGGCCATGGTCTTCGTCTGGAGCCGGCTCTCCAACGGCGACCCGCTGTTTACCCTTTCCCAGGTCGCCCTCAACGACAGCATCATGGTTTTCGCCTTCGCACCCATCGTCGCCTTCCTGCTCGGCCTCTCGTCCATCACCGTGCCCTGGGAAACGCTGCTCACTTCGGTGGTGCTGTACATCGTCATCCCGGTGATCCTCGCCCAGCTCTGGCGGCGTTCCTTGCTGGCCGGCGGACAGGCGGTTTTCGACGCCGCCATGGCGAAGGTCGGCCCCTGGTCCATCGCCGCCCTGCTCGCCACCCTGGTGTTGCTCTTCGCCTTCCAGGGCGAGGCCATCCTGCGCCAGCCCGTGATCATCGCCCTGCTGGCGGTGCCCATCCTGATCCAGGTCTTTTTCAACTCGGCCCTGGCCTATTGGCTGAACCGGGCCGTCGGCGAGAAGCACAACGTGGCTTGTCCCTCTGCTCTGATCGGCGCCTCCAATTTCTTCGAGCTTGCCGTGGCCGCTGCCATCAGCCTCTTCGGCTTCGAATCCGGCGCCGCCCTGGCGACCGTGGTCGGCGTCCTCATCGAAGTGCCGGTGATGCTGCTCGTCGTCAAGATCGTCAACCAGTCCAAAGGCTGGTACGAAGCCCGCTGATTTCCAAGGAGACCCCCATGAAAAAACTGGAAGTGTTCGACCCCGCCATGTGCTGCTCCACCGGCGTCTGCGGCGTCGATGTCGATCCGGTGCTCGCCCAGTTCGCCGCCGACCTGAAATGGGTCGAGGAACAGGGCGTCGCCGTGGCCCGCCACAATCTCGGCCAGGAACCCCAGGCCTTCGCCGCCAACCCGGCGGTGGTCAAGGAGATGGAAGCGGGCATGGACCGCCTGCCCATCCTGGCGGTGGACGGCCATGTGGTCTCCACCGGCATCTACCTCACCCGCCCGCAACTGGCCCAGAAGCTGGGCCTCGCCCTCGCCACCGCCGACAAGCCTCACATCAAGGTAGGCAGTTGCGGCTGCAAGCCGGGCACCTGCTGACGCTCAAGCTCTAAAGCCATGACCCTCGCCGACGCCCGCACCCGCACCCTTTTCTTCACCGGCAAGGGCGGCGTGGGCAAGACCTCGCTTTCCTGCGCCACCGGCCTGGCCCTGGCGGATGCCGGGCGCCAGGTGCTGATCGTCAGCACCGACCCGGCCTCCAACCTCGATGAAGTGCTGGGCACCCGCCTGGGAGCGGCGCCGACCGCCATCCCCGATGCGCCGGGACTGTTCGCCCTCAACATCGACCCCGAAGCGGCGGCCCGGGATTACCGGGAGCGCATGGTCGCTCCCTACCGCGGCATCCTCCCGGCGGCCGCCATCCAGAGCATGGAAGAGCAGTTCTCCGGCGCCTGCACGGTGGAGATCGCCGCCTTCGACGAGTTCTCCAAGCTCCTCGGCGACCCCGCCGCCACGGCGGCCTTCGACCACGTCATCTTCGACACGGCGCCCACCGGCCATACCCTGCGCCTCCTCACCCTGCCCTCGGCGTGGAACGAATTCATTTCCTCCTCCACCGGCGGCGCTTCCTGTCTCGGCCC
>SSTA01000045.1 GCA_009469685.1 Azonexaceae bacterium
ATGGGTTTGAAAACTCCCCGGGCCGGCAGAGCGCTGGCCCGCTTCCTCCCCGGCGACGCCCATGGCGAGCATCGCCTTGACCGCTGCGGCGACCGCATCCGGCAAGACCGCCAGAAAAGCGCCGGTGAGAGCACTCGCCGTGCAGCCCATGCCGGTGATCCGGGACATCATGGGATGGCCGTTCGCGACCCGGAAAACCTTGCCCCGCCCGACGATCAGGTCCGTCACTCCACTGACCGAGACGACGCACGACAGTGTCGCGGCCAGGGCCAGGGCGTCGTCGAGGACCGCGCTGCTGGCGAGCCGGCTGTCGACTCCCTTGGTGTCGCCCCTCCCCGCAGCCAGAGCCCGGATCTCCGATGCGTTGCCGCGGATCGCGGTGGGCCGGACCGTCTCGACGAAGCGGCGCGCGGTGTCGGTTCGATAGGGCGTGGCGCCGCAGCCGACCGGGTCGAAGACAATGGGAATCCCTAGCGCACGGGCTTTCTCCGCGGCCCTGAACATGGCCTCGACCCAGGGGGGGCTGAGGGTGCCGATATTGACGACCAGGGCGGCGGAGAGGGCCACGACGTCCTCGACCTCCTCGACCGCGTGGGCCATGATGGGCGAGGCGCCGATGGCGAGCAGCGCATTGGCGGTGGTGTTCATCACCACGTAATTGGTGATGTTATGGACCAGCGGCGCTTGGCGCCGTATGGTCGCAATCGCGTTGTCCTGGCTTGGCATGTCGTCCCCTGCACCGGTGCCTCGAAATTCGCGTCGGCTGCTTTTTGAGTTGTGGACGCGAGGAGCTCCCGTCGTTGAAACGACCGCGTCCGTCGCCTGGCGGGCGAGCGGCAGTCCGTTCCGGTCCGGGGACTCCGGAGCGAATGCTACCCGAAGAATTTTATGCGGCAGTGCATTTTTCGCAAGCTCGCGCGCCTTTCCTTTGCGAATCGCAACCCAGCCGCCGAGGTCCAGGAGGCTAAGGGAACTGTCCGGCGTGTAGCGACCCGGGTCGCTCACCCGGGTGCGGGAGCGCGACCGCCAACCGGTGGCGGGCGGGCTACCCCGGGCGGGCTCATTCGTGCAGCGATTTGACGCTTCGGGTGTGCGCCACGTTAAACTGAGCCCGTACCGGCCTACGCTATCGCCCATGCTCGCCTTCCCTTTCCGACCTGTTGCCAGCATTCGCAGCGCGACGCGCATCCAGGTGGCGCTGTTTATGCTCACCCTCTTGCTGGTCGGCATTCTTGGCGGCTGGACCGTCAGCGTCACGCGGATCGAGGGGCCGCTTTACCGCGAGATTGCGACGGGCAGGGCGCTGGTGAGCGATGTCCTGCCGCCGCCGCTCTACATCGTCGAGCCCTATCTCACCGCGCATCGGATCGTCCTGGCCAGGGGTGAGGCACGGGCGCGGCTCGTCGTCCGCTTGCGCGAAGAGCTTGCCGCCTACCGCTCGAAACTGGAGGAATGGAAGCGTCTGCCACTGCCGGCCGATCTGGCACGGGAACTGTTTGAGGTCAGCGCTCCCCCTGCGCAGCAGTTTGCCGCCCTGGCCGAAAAATTCGTGGGGTTTGTCGAAGCGGGCCGCGAGGAGTCCGCCCGTCGCACCCTGCAGGACATGGAGGCCAGTTTTCTCCTCCATCGCACCAGTGTCGAGCGCGTAGTCGACTTGGCGACGCGGCACACCAACGCCATCGAGCGCGGCGCCGAGCGCAAGCTGGCGATTCAACTCACCCTGATCGCCGTGGTCGCCTGCGCCATTCTCAGCCTGTCGGTACTGCTCAATTTGCGCATCGGTAGGCAGATCGAGGGACGTGTCCGCGAGGCGGTGCGGGTGGCGGAAGAGGTTGCCGCGGGCCAGCTCGACGCGGGGGCCTTGGCCGATCCGGGATGCGACGAGGTGTCGGACATCCTGCGCTCTCTGGAAACGATGCGGTCCGCCATCGCACGCCACGTGGCCGAACTGGATCGGCATCGACAGGAACTGGTCGTGGCCAAGGAGCGGGCGGAGGCCTCGGACCGTCTGAAGGGCGAATTTCTCGCCAACATGTCCCACGAGCTGCGCACGCCGCTCAATGGCGTCTCGGGAATGCTCCACCTGCTTGCCGGGGAGGTCCGTACCGAGTCCCAGAAGCATTACGTCGAGGTGGCCGCAGCGTGCACCGAAAATCTCACGGCCATGATCGACGACATGCTTTTCCTCGCAAGTCTGCGGGCCGGGAAGTCGCGGGAGGCGACTGCGACTTTCGGCATTGCCGATCTGCTGGCAAGGCTCGACTCCAGGTTTCGCGACAAGGCTGCAGCCAAGGGCCTGGATTTCGTATCGGAAATCCCGGCAGGCGGACCCGATCGGATCACGGGTCCGCTCAATTCGTTGTTTCGTGCCCTTTCGGCCCTCGTGGACAATGCCATCAAGTTCACCTTGGCGGGTGAAGTGCGTGTCGCGGTTCACGGCGCCGCGCGCGGCGGCAACGAGTATTGCGTCTTTACGGTCTCCGACACGGGGCCGGGAATTCAGGACGAGCATCTGACAAATCTCTTCCGGGGCCTGGTACAGCACGACGGCAGCAGCACGCGTCGACACGGCGGCCTGGGCCTGGGACTCGCCCTGGTGAAGGCCGTTGCCGATGCGGTGGGCGGGCGCGTCGACTACGTTCCGACCGCGACCGGCGGGGCGGGATTTGTGCTGGAGGTTCCCTTGCGGCCCTTGGCCGGCGGAGAGACCTCTTTGCGCTGAGCAACCCATGATCCAGCCAGGGAGCGATTTTTTCGACGCGAGCTACTCGACCCATACCGTATCGGTCGGCGAGACGCAGTTGCACGTCCGCCTGCGGGAAAACGCCGGCAAGCCGCCCCTGCTTCTGCTCCATGGCTATCCGGAAACCCATCTGCTGTGGCACAAGGTCGCACCCTTGCTCCAGGATCGCTTCGCCTTGGTCATGCCGGATCTCCGGGGGTACGGCGATTCCGGCAAGCCTCCCTCCCGTGCGGATGCGGCCAACCAGTCCAAGCGCGCCATGGCCCAGGACATGGCGGTACTGATGAGCGCCCTCGGTTACCCGCAGTTCCATCTTGCCGGTCACGATCGCGGGGCGCGGGTCGCTCACCGCCTCTGCCTCGACCACCCGGAGCGCGTCCTCGCGGCCACCGTCATGGACATCGCCCCCACGGCCACCACTTTCGCCCTGACCGACAAGGCCCTGGCGACCACCTACTTCCACTGGTTCTTCCTCATCCAGGCGCCGCCGCTGCCTGAGGACATGATCGCCGCCGATCCCGCCGCCTGGCTCAAGGGCTGCCTCGCCCGTTGGAGTCTGGGCAACGCGGGGGCCTTCGATCCGGCGGTCGTGGCGGAATACGTGCGCTGCTTTTCCGCTCCGGACGCGATCCGGGCGAGCTGCGACGACTATCGCGCCGCGGCGGGAATCGACCTCGAGCACGACGCCGACGACGCCGATCGGCGCATCCGCTGCCCGCTCCTGGTTCTCTGGGGCGCCAAGGGTTTTGTCGGCCGCACTTACGACGTCCTCGCCCTGTGGCGGGAGAAGGCGGTCGACGTTGCGGGCAGGGCGCTGCCTTGCGGGCACTTTCTGCCGGAAGAGGAACCGACGGCGGTGGCCGACGAACTCCTCCGCTTTCACGGACGATCGGCGTAATAAAATCCCGGTCGTTCAAGGGCAGCGGTCCTGGCGTCCCGCCACCTCCCGAGGAGGAGGGTCGCTTGGACATGGACCTGAAAATAGCCGGATGACATTATTCATGGCAAAATGCATACCCATTCGGATTTTCAATCATCACACTCGAAGAGGATCGCTGACCATGAGGCTCAAAAAACTTGTCATTGCGCTGTGTGCCGTGCCCTTGTTGGCGCTGGCGGAACCCGGCGAGCAGGACGTGGGGGCGGCCATCCGCGACCTTGCCTGGCATGTCGGGCCGGCCGCGGAACAGGTCGTCGGGAAGGCCGTCCTGAAGACCGCCGATAGCGAAGTGCTCTACCTCGACGAGGCCAATTCGACGAAGTTTCTGAAGCTCACGGGCAACCTTCCCCAACCGGGAAACAATATCGTCCTGTCCAAGAGCGGGGGCTGGTGGGCGGACTTCTCGTTCAATCCGATCGGCTACGTCAAGGACGACGAAAAGATCGATGCCGACGATCTCCTCAAGACCTTGAAGAGCTCGGACGGTCCGGCCAACGAGGAGCGCAAGCGGCTAGGCATTCCGCCCCTCGTTACCGAAGGCTGGTACATCCCGCCCCACTACGATGCGCAGACCAAGCGGCTGGAATGGGGCGTCAAGCTCAGCTCGGAAGGCAAGCCGGTCCTCAATTACACCATCCGGCTCCTGGGCCGTACCGGCGTCATGAGCGCGACCCTCGTTTCATCCCCGGAGACCCTGGACGCGGATGTCGCCAGCTTCAAGCAGGTGCTCACCGGGTTCGACTTCAATGCCGGCGAGCGCTATTCGGAATTCAAGCAGGGCGACCGCATCGCCGAATACGGCCTCGCGGCGCTGATCGCCGGAGGTGCTGCGGCGGTGGCGACCAAGAAAGGATTCTGGGCCGCCTTGGGCGCCTTCCTCGTCGCGGGTTGGAAGCTGGTCGCCGGACTGGCCGTTGCCGCAGTCGCCGGTGTGCGCGCCTGGTTCAAGCGCAAGGAAGCTTGACCATCCTGCATCCGGAATTCCTGCTGGTCGTCGGGATGCTGGGCCTGTATCTCTACGATTCGCTGGTGCTCCTGGCCAGCAACGAGGCGCTCCTCACCCCCGCGGGCGGGGGACGCTGGAGCGCCTTGTTCGGCGCCCATGGCTTTCAAGTCCGGGGTCGGGAGCCGTGCTTGCCCAATCCGCTGCTCCCCCACCGTCCCCTCTACCGGTTTTCCTGGAATGCGGCGGGCGCGGCCGATCCGGGCCCGCCCTGGACGCCTCCCGCCGGCGGCGGGACCGCAGCCCTGGCGCCGGCGATCTGGATCATGCTGCTGGCGCTCTTCGTCGTCGTTCCCCTGGGATTCTTCTCAAGCCTGGGGGTGCGCGCCCTGGTCGCGGGGATCGTCCTTTTCTACGTCTGCGCCTTGGCCGCTTTGACGATGGTCTGGCGACGTCGAGACGAGTTTGCCTTGGGCGGCAGGCGCTTCCTTGCCCTGGCCTTTGAATCCCTGACCTGCCCGCCGTTCGCCCTCAACCTGGTCCGCCACTTGAGCCTGGGTCTCCGGCCTGGCGTCGATTTCCTGGCGGCGATCGACGGACGTTTGGACGACGCGGCGCGCGCTGCGGCACTCGTCCAGGTGATCGCCCGGCTGGAAAGCGAGATCGACTGGGAGGGCGAAGAGACTGTGCGCGCGGCCGCCCTGAAGGCCCATCTGCAGGTCCTCACCCGCGAGTGCAAGGCATGTCGGGCACCGAACTCCTAGTCGTCGTCTTTGGCGCCTTCATCGGTTACTGGGTCGTTTCCCAATTCAGTGCCGGCCGCGAGGGGAACACGCCGCACGACCCTGCCGATGCGGGTCCCCGGAACTCGCCGCAGCCTGGCGAGCCCGAGTGCCCGGAGTCCGCCGACGGCGAGCCGCCTCCCCGGACGGCGGAAGCGGAGCCGCCGCCCTGGCATGAAGTCTTGCAAATCCCGCCGGACGCCGACATCGAAGCGATACAGCGCGCCTACGCCCATCTCGTGAGTCAGTATCATCCGGACAAGGTGGCGACTCTGGCTCCCGAGGTGCGGGAGCTCTGCCTGCGCAAAACGGAAGAACTCGGCGCCGCCCGCGATCGGGCGCTGGCCGCGCGGCGTTCCGGCCGATGATGAAGGCGCTGTTGCTCTTCCTGATGGCCGGCAAGATCGGCAAGTTCCTGTTGACCGGGGGCACCATGCTGATCTCCGTGGTCACCTACGCCTGGGTCTATGGCTGGCGCTACGCCGTCGGCCTGGTCGGCCTCATCTTCGTGCACGAAATGGGGCATTACCTGGCGGCCAGGCAGGTAGGGCTCAAGGTCGGAGCGCCCTGCTTCATTCCTTTCGTAGGCGCCTGGATCGAATTGAAGGAGCAACCGATGAATGCGGAGGTCGAGGCTTTCGTCGGCATGGCCGGGCCCCTGCTCGGCACCGCCGGCGCGTTCCTTTGCTTCCTGGTGGCCGAGAACCAGGGCAGCCGCATGCTGATGGCCATCGCCTACTCGGGGTTCATGCTCAACCTCTTCAATCTGATTCCCCTTTCGCCGCTGGATGGCGGGCGCATCGTGGCGGTGATCTCGCCGAAGATCTGGTACGTCGGAATTCCCATCCTCATCGGGCTCTTTCTCTGGCGGCCCAGCCCCATGCTTCTGCTGCTGGCCGTCCTGGCCGTCCCGAAAATCCTCGATGCCCTGAAGAATCGGGATTTCGAGCAGTCGCCCTACTACATCGCCGATGGGGCGACGCGCCTTCGCTTTGCCGCCCAGTACCTCCTGCTGGCCGGATTCCTCGCGATCACCGTCTTTTCGGTCCATGAGCAGATGACGGGTGGCCCCGGCCTGGACGTTCCGCTCTGAGGCAGGGCTTGCCGAGCGCTGCGGTCGTCTCGGCAAGATCGATCTCGCCCATCCTGCCGGATTCCGGTTTGCTGCTCGCCGGGCGGCCGCACCGCCCGTCAGGGGCGCGGCGAGATCCGCAAGATTCGGGTCGACGGGCGGGCCGGACGGAGCGAGTATGGCGGCCATCGCCATTTCCGGAATTCGTCGTGCGCCTTCTGCCCGAAGCTTGCTTTGTCGACTCGTCTGGCCCTGGGGTGAGGGTAGAGCCGCGGGGCGCCGGGATGGGGCGGCCATGCCCCGGTGCCGCCCTCGACCCGGCGTGGCGGACCGGGGGATGCGTCCATGGATGAGGGCGCGCCGCGGCCCGGGGACTACGAGCGCATCGCCCGGGCCATCGCGTTCATCGCCGAGCGGGTGGGCGAGCAGCCGACTCTGGAGGCGGTCGCCGCCCACGTCCATCTCAGCCCTTTCCATTTTCAGCGGCTGTTTTGCCGCTGGGCCGGCACCAGCCCCAAGCGTTTCCTGCAGGTGCTCACGGTCGAGCGGGCCAAGGGCCTGCTGGAAGCTTCCCGCTCCCTCCTGGAGGTTTCCGAGGAACTTGGGCTGAGCAGCAGTTCGCGCCTGTACGACCACTTCGTGCACCTGGAAGCCATGACTCCCGGCGAGTATCGGGGCGGCGGCCTCGGTCTCGTCATCGACTACGGGTTCCACGCGACGCCCTTCGGGTGGGCGCTG
>SSTA01000287.1 GCA_009469685.1 Azonexaceae bacterium
CCAGCAACTGGAATTGGCTGCTCATTTGGCGCCCCCTTGCTTCATGTCTGCCCTACCCTTGCGGCGGCGCACGACGGTGATCGAGGCGAGGCCGAACAACCCACCGTAGGCGGCCAGCGCGTAGGACGACGGCTCCCATTCTTCCGGCGGCGTTGCTGCATCCTTCAATTCCGCCGGAAAAGGCCGCGGCGGAACCGGAACGACTTCCCACTCTTCCCTATCCTCCGGAACCCGGCTCATGTACTCGTCGAAGGACGCCACAGGCGCCTGGCCGAAGGCCCGGGACGAGGGAAACTGCGGGATGTGGACGAAGATCACCGCCTCGACGTCCTCCGCCAACCACTGCTCGAATCCCCCCTTGGCACCCCCTTGGGTGACGCGCGCCAACAAGTCGCGGCCGATGGCGTCGAAGGCGACGAAGGGGTAGAGGTCGGTCACCTCGGCGGAAAGGTAGTCGTAGGCTTTCTTGCCGCTTTCCAGGTCCCGGTCCTTGATCGCCATGTAGGGCAGCGCGACAGTCGCCTTCAGTCGATTCGTCGCCCCTTCCTTCGGGATATTCCACCCCAGGGTACGCAGCGTCTCGATACTGATGCCGGCGCAGTTGGCGGTGGCATGGCGGTAGGCGAAGTCGTGCCGGTAGAAATGGTTGAAGACCCGGGCGATGGCCTCCTGATACTGGCGCGGCGCCCGCTCGTCCTTGAGCACCGCCACCAGCATATAGGACGGCCGATACCAGGACTGGCCGCTGTTCAGGTCCCCCATGTAGGCGTCCATGGGCAGCATGGATGCAATGATGCCCTTCTCGCTGTAGGAATCGAGACCGTAGAAATTGTTCACCAACCAGTCGCCCCACTCCCCCTGGGGGCCAAAGCGCCCGGTGGCGATGGCGAAATGACCGCCATGAGCTTCGTCGTCGTCGCCCTGGGCACCGTTGAGCATGAAAGCCAGCACCGGCTTTCCGGCCAGATTCAGCGTCGTGCCCCCCTTCTTCTGCCACAGCACCCGGGACGCCAGCGGTAGCTGCGCCCCGCCCTGGTCGGCCCGCACCAGGCTCGCCAAGGTCTCACTGGAAGCCAAAGGTAGCGCAGCCCCGGATTTGAGTGCGAAATCCTCCGGCCACAGGGTGCGGGCGACAAAATGATCGCCCTCGCTACGGCCTCGCAGCGCCAGGGTACGGCCGGCGAAATAACGGCGGCTGCTCTCGTCGAACCACGAGCGGTTAGCCTCGATCCTGGCGACGAGCGCGAAGGGCCGTTGCGAACCATCGTTCGTGAGCCATGTCCGCCCATCTTCTGCCAGACGCCAACCCGCAGCCTTCTCCGGCGAGCCAATCCAGACCGGCGTCGGACGTTCGAGGGCTGCTTGCGGTACCCGCTTCGCCACCCATTCCCGTACATCGTCCTGAGCGCGCAGCCGAGGCGAAAACCCCGCAACTCCCCCTTTGGGAACCGCGACGACATCGTCTCCGAAATACCACAGGGCCTGCTTCTCGGCCGGGCAATCGGTGCAGCGGCCGGTGGCGAGACGGAAATCGGCGGCGGAATAGAGCCCCAGATCACCTGAAGCGACCGAGCTTTCAAGGGAAGCGGACAGGGCTGCGGGCGTCGCGCCCAGCATCGCCGACCAAGCGATGGCAAGCGGAACCAGACGACTCGACGACAGGGTGCTGTTCATGGATTCTCCCGAAGGGGACAACTGTTCAAACCGAAAATACGCGCCGCGTCTCGAACACCGAAACCGGAAAGGTCTTGCCCTCCCAGTTCAACAGGCGCTTGACCGCCAGGTCGAAGAGCAGCGGATTGTGTTCCCGGACGCTTTCGAGGTCGGCGACGGCGTCGGCAGGCAACAGTCCGGCCCGGGCCAGAGCCGCCGGCGAGACGATGGGCAGCACCCCGGGAAGGGGGTAGTCGGAGCCGTTGAGCAGCCGCGGATGCCATTCGCTGCGCTGCAGGAGCGCCCTGATGCAGTCGGTATCGCGGTTGCGCAGGACGATGGCGGAGATGTCGCCGTAGAGCCCATTCTTGGCCCGCGGTTCGGCCATCAGGCGCGCAAAGAGGTCGAAGCTCGCCCGACGCGGACCGGCGCTGCCCGCGTCGAGATCCACATCGTCGCCGATGCTGGCGCAGTGGGCGACCACCACCGGCACGCCGGCATCGAGGGCGCGGCGAAGCAGGAGGGGGTTGCCGAGATGCTGGGTGTCGCCGCCCTTGACCGCCTTTTCTTCTCCGCAATGGACGATGAGAGGCACCCGGGCATCGGCCAGCACGCGGTAGAAAGCGTCGCACTTGGCAGACGCCGGGTCCATGCCCATGGCGGCGGGAAGCCATTTGACCGCCCTCGCCCCCCCGGCGATGGCCGACTGCAGCGCATCGACGGCATCCGGCCTGTAGGGATGGATCGAGGCGGCCCACTCGAACCCCGCCGGATATTCCGCGGCCAAGCGGCGGGCATAGGCATCGGGAACGTGGAAGGCCATATGCTCGGGGACCGGCCGGCCGGCTTCGTCGTGGAATTGCTCGAAGGCGAAGAGCAGCACCTTGAAACCGGCAGGCATCGCCTCCACCAGATTTTGCAGGCGGGCGGCGTAACTCGCGTCCACCTGACCCGGGGCATCGTGGGCGCAGCCGGCGTTCATGTAGAAGAGACGCTGGACGTATTGGACCGGATAGAGCCAGGACGAGAGCTGGCGGCCGATCTCGATGCCGCTGCCGCCATCGCCGGTGCCGGCCACATGGACGTGGCAGTCCCACACCTGGGCGGGGTCGAGGCCCTTCCAGATCTCGGCGAGCCAGGGACTGGCGCCCAGTTCCGCCGGCAGGGCGGCACGGCAGGGATTGACCAGCAGCGGCCGCGCGGCGGCCCAGCCCGCAGCCCCGACCGCGGCGGCTCCCGCGAGGGCGCTCACGAAACGGCGGCGGGCGGGCGAATGGGGCGAGTTGTTGGCGTCCATGGCGTCAGACAGCTTCGGCCAGGCGCTTCAGGGTCACGTAATCCACCTTGCCGGTGCCGAGGAGTGGCAGACCATCGACCTTGTGGATCTTGCGCGGCACCGCCAGTTCCGGGATGCCCAACTCTCGGGCCTTGGCGGCGAGCAGGTCGCGGGAAAGCTCGCCGTCGGTGGTGAACAGCACCAGGGCCTCGCCCTTGGCGGCATCGGGCTGGCTCGACGCGGCGTGGGCCTGGGACGGGGAGGCAGCGACGGCAAGCTTTTCCACGACCTCCAGACTGACCATTTCGCCGGCGATCTTGGCGAAGCGCTTGACCCGGCCGACGATCTTGACGAAACCTTCCTCGTCGAACTCCACCACGTCCCCGGTTTCATACCAGCCGGCACCGGCTTCGGAAACCGGCGGTTGCAACACCCCGGGGGCGTCGGCCTTGAGGTACCCGGCCATGACGTTGGGGCCGCGCACGTGCAGGATGCCGCCGCGTTCGATGCCGGGTACCGGCAGCAGCTTGGCTTCGATGCCCGGCAGCAGGTTGCCGACGGTGCCGGTGCGGTAGGCCATGGGGGTGTTCACCGCCAGCACGGGGGCGGTCTCGGTGGCGCCGTAGCCTTCGAAAATGCGGATGCCGAATTTCTCGAACCAGGTGTTGCGCACCGCCTCCGACAGCTTCTCGGCGCCGGCGACCACGTAGCGCAGGCGGTAGAAGTCGTAGGGATGGGCGAAGCGGGCGTAATTGCCGAGGAAGGTGGAGGTCCCGAAAAGCACCGTGCAGTTCCGGTCGTAGGCCAGCTCGGGGATGATGCGGTAGTGGAGCGGCGTCGGGTAAAGGAAGAGGCTGGCACCGGTGAGCACCGGCAGCAGCCCACCGGCGGTGAGGCCGAAGGAGTGGAAGACCGGCAGGGCGTTGAGGACCTTGTCGTCCACCGAGAAGTCGATCACCGCCCGCACTTGGGCGATATTGGCCAGTATGGCCCGGTGGGGCAACACCACGCCCTTGGGCTTGCCTTCGGAGCCGGAGGTGAACAGCACCACGGCGGCTTCCTCCGGCGAGGTGGGCAATTCGAAGGCCCGCGGCCGGTGGATGGCCCAGGCCATCAGCCAGAGCTTGTCGCCGAGGCCTATGCTTTCCCGCAGGTCTTCCAGGTAGAGCAACTCGATGCCGGCAAGGGCCGCCAGCTTGTCGGCCAGCTTGGCCTGCTCGACGAAGGCCCGAGACGTCACGATGGTACGGACTTCCGCCGCCGTGCAGGCCGCCTGCATGGCGTCCACTCCGGCGGTGTAATTGAGCATGGCCGGCACCCGGCGGCGGGCGGTGAGCCCGATGAGCAGACCGAGGGTCGGCGCCAGGTTGGGCAACAGCAGGCCGACCCGCTCGTTACCCGCGGTATGGCGCTCGACCAGACACGACAGCATCAGAGCCATCTTGAGCAAGTCGTTGTAGGAATACTCGATCTGCTTCATGTCCTCGAGCACACGGCGCTTCTTGCCGAAGACGTCGGCGGCATCGCACAGCGCCGAGAAGAGCGTCTGCTGCGGACGGGAGGCGAAGATCATCTCCTGCATCAGGCGACGCATGGCTTCCCCGGCCCTGCGGCGGCGCAGTTTGGCACTCGGCGCATCGGGCATGGGAATGGTCGTCGAAGGCAGAATGCTGACCCTTACCTTGGGGAAGAAGACGCGGGGATGCTTGCCCGAAACCCGCGAGAAGTAGCTGCGGGAGGGCCCATCCAGGCGTACCGGCAGCACCTTGGCCCCGGTCTTGGCGGCAACGAAGGCGGGACCGTCATAGACCTTCATCAGGCTACCGGTGGTGGTGATGCGCCCTTCCGGGAAGATGACCACCGGGCGCCCCGTTTCCAGCAGGCGGATGACCTTCTTCATGGCCATGGGGCTGGTGGGGTCCACCGCGAGGTAATCGACCTGGGACAGCAGGAGACGGAAGAACCAGTCGTTGGCCACCCCCGTATGCACCACGAAAACCGGGTCTATCGGGAGGAAGAGCCCCAGCAAGAGTCCGTCGAGAAAGGATTCGTGATTGGCGACAACCAGCAGGCGGTCGGACTCGATGTCCCGGGTCAGCCCCTCGACCCGGACCCGGAACAGAATGCGGCACAGGCCGCGCAAGAACGGTTTGATCAGCGAACGCATACGGTCATTTCCCCCCCGTCGGCACTATAAACGAACTATTCCACATACCTAACGACATACGTAATTCTTTCGTTATATAAATGCAAAAAAAATTCAGGCGCTTTCGCGCACATAATCGAGCACGCTACCCAGCACCTTTTCCAGGTGGCCGCGGTTGATCCAGAACCAGACTTCCTTGCCGATCTTCTCCGATGAGAGCACCTCGGCCTCGCGCAATATCTTGAGGTGATGGGAGACGGTCGAGCGGGTCAAGGTGGACACTTCGGCGATCTGCCCGACATTGAGCCGTTCGCCCCGCTCGAAGAGCAGGAGGATGCGTTGCCGATGCTCGTCGCCAAGGGCAGTGAATACCTTGGACATGGGCCTCCACTCGGTGGGCAGGGCGCGACTGTAATCCGATTTCATATCGACAAGTTTAAGTATATCGATACATCCAGTCAACCCCCCTCGTCAGGCGAGTTGAATCCAAGGCGTTCCAGGGCGCGCTGAACCCTCAGGGCCTCGCTGTCCTGGGCAGATTCCAGAACGCCATCGTACCCGCCCAGTTTTTCGGCGACGAAGCTGACGACCCCTGGCGGCAAGTCCTTGCTTTGATCGAGAAACGCTGCCAGGACCCGCTCCCGGGGAAACGCTCCACCGGAGATGAGCAGTGGTGTCGCCGCCCGGGGTCCATGATCCACCAGGTGGTGCACATAACCTCGTTCGGCGGTCCAGGACAACGATCTCTCGTCCTTGTGCTTGTCGTAGGCGAGCTGAAAGGCCATGGGCTCCGCCTGCGGGTCGAACCAGACGACCAGATCGAGTTCGCGGCCGAAATACCAGATGCGCGGCGGCTCGCCGGCAATTTGCCGAGTGTTCTGAATTTCTCGCAGCATCGCAAATCATGCGGAACAATGACGCATGGATTCTACACGCAACACTGCGCGCGCTCTCCAGATTGGGACTGCCAAGCGCACGCGCCAGGCCGGCGAGGCGCACCCACTCGGTCGGAATTGCCCGCACCACCGAATGGGGTACGGGCTCGTCTATTCCACACCCGCCGCGACCACGATCGACCGCCCTCCCGCCGATGTTCGATCTACCCGTCGGCTGCGCCCAGAATCAAGCACTTCAGAGTCGACAATGAGCACGCAGCGGCATGGCGCATCTGTTCGTTTCCATAGCGATGCGCCGGGCCAACCGGACAGGCGCGCCGCGCCGCGCAGTCACCGGCGCAGCGCGACTCCGGCGCAAGGCGCCAGCTGGCGCAGTCCCTGCCCTTGAAACCGCTCTCGGAAACCGCGCCAGCGGGACAAGCGCTGACGCAGGGTTTCCCCGAACAGCGATCGCACGGCCGGGTTGGCACGACGCGAACGGAAAGCGGCAAGACGGAGTCGGCGAGGACGGCGGCACGGTAGGCAAACCACGTTCCCCAGTCCGGATGGATGCCGAGGCCAAGGGGTGATGGTCGTTGCCAACCCAGCCATTCGCCCAGACCCGCGAAATTGACCGCCGGCAGCGGCACGCCGGGGAGCGCCGGATAAAGAAGCGTGTGGCGGACGCCGGGCAGATGGTCCGCCAACCAAGCGTCAACCGTATGCCGGGTGTAGTCGTCGATGGGATCCGGCCCGCCGCCGCCCGCGGCGGCGACAGCCTCCCAGAGCCTCTGGCCGCGGTGCCCGAAAAGGATGAGTTGCCGATAGTCGCCCAGCCCGGCCCCCCATTCCGCTGGCAGGTCGGCCACCGCCAGGACAGCCTGCAACTGAAAGCCGGCGCGGTCGAGCGCTGCGGCGCCGGGGAATGCCGTCACGTCCGGAGGCGCTCCAGCGCGGCGGCAAGGGCTTCGGGGCCTTGGGGACGCACCACGCGCTCGATCTCGCGGCCGTCCCGCAGAAAAATGAACGTCGGCCACAGCCTGACCGCGAAGGAGCGCCCCAGAGGGCGCTGCGGACCATCCTCGATGCGCAGGTGGATCACCCCGGCGGCGTTTTCCAGCCCCGCCTCGATGGCCGGCCGGGCCGCACGGCAAATGCCGCACCAATTGGCCCCGAATTCGAGAATGACTCGGCCGGCGAGACCGGCGACCCGTTCCGGGGTCAGGTCGTCGTGACCGTATTCATCCTCCACAGTCAGGGATTGACCTTAAGCAGCTCGACCTCGAAAGTCAGCGTCGCGTCGGGAGGAATCACCCCGCCAGCGCCCCGGGAGCCATAGGCGATTGCCGGCGGGCAAACGAGTCTTGCCTTGCCGCCCTCCCGCATCTTGGAGACCCCTTCGGTCCAGCAGGGAATGACCCGACTGAGAGGGAAAGTCGCCGCTTGACCGCGTTTGTAGGAACTGTCGAACTCGGTGCCGTTGGCCAAGGTCCCGCGGTAATGGACCTGAA
>SSTA01000046.1 GCA_009469685.1 Azonexaceae bacterium
AATTGCCTGGGGTCCACTTCCGGGCTTCCCAGGAGCTCGAGATGGGTGGCCGCCAACAATTGGCCGGGAATCGCTTCGACCCAGTCGGCAGGGGCGAAGGCGAGAGCATGTTCGCCGGTGCCGGGAGGTTGATGGGGATTGGCGAAGAAGGTGTAGGTCGAAAACTCGCCATGGCGCTCCCACTTGAGCAGGAAGGTCTTGCCTTCGATGAGCAGGTGAGTGGCTTCGGCACTCGGTTCCACGGGCCGGCCGAGACGCTCGTATAGGAGGCCGAGATGGGCGCGGTCCCCGTCAGGACGCGCTTCGTCGTGCAGGATGGCCAGGAAGCTGACCAGCATCGGGGCTTCCAGGGGCACCGGCGGGCGGGCATGGACCTCGTCGTTGAGGCGCTGGCGGAGGGGGTGCTGGGTGAAGTTCATGGCTCGTCCCGGGGTTGTCGGTCGATTATACGTGGCGTCGGTGACGACCAGATGGCAGGGCCACTCGCGCAAAGCAAACGGCCGCCCGGGGGCGGCCGTTTGCTTCTGGTCGAATCGATTATTTGACGATCTGGTTCAACTCGCCCTTGGCGTAGCGCTCAGCCATCTTTTCCAGGGGAATGACCTTGATCTGACTGGCGCGACCGGCGCAGCCGAAGGCTTCATAGCGGGCCAGGCAAATCTTCTTGGCGGCTTCCCGGGCGGGTTTCAGGTAATCGCGAATATCGAACTTGGAGGGGTTCTCGACGAAGTAGCGGCGGATGGCGCCGGTCATGGCCAGGCGGATGTCGGTGTCGATATTCACCTTGCGTACCCCGTGCTGGATGCCGCGGACGATTTCCTCGACCGGAACGCCGTAGGTTTCCTTCATGTCGCCACCGAATTCGCGGATTTCGGCCAGCAGTTCCTGCGGCACGGAGGAGGAGCCGTGCATCACCAGGTGGGTGTTGGGCAGCCGGGCGTGGATTTCGGCGATGCGGTCGATGGCCAGGATGTCGCCGGTGGGCTTCTTGGTGAATTTGTAGGCGCCGTGGCTGGTGCCGATGGCGATGGCGAGGGCGTCGCATTGGGTCTGCTTGACGAAGTCGGCGGCCTGCTCGACGTCAGTGAGGAGTTGCTCGCGGGTCATGGTGCCTTCGGCGCCGTGGCCGTCTTCCTTGTCCCCCTTCATGGTCTCCAGAGAACCCAGGACGCCCAGTTCCGCCTCGACGGACACGCCGATCGAATGGGCGAATTCGACCACCTTTTTGGAGACGTCGACGTTGTATTCGTAGGAGGCGACGGTCTTGCCGTCGGCCTGCAGCGAGCCGTCCATCATCACGGACGTGAAGCCGGACTTGATGGCGGCCATGCAGACGGCCGGGCTCTGGCCATGGTCCTGGTGCATGACGATGGGGATGTGGGGGTAGGCTTCGAGGGCCGCCAGGATCTGGTGGCGCAGGAAGGGCTCGCCGGCGTATTTGCGGGCTCCGGCGGAGGCCTGCATGATCACGGGGGCGTCGAGCTGATTGGCGGCCTCCATGATGGCCCAGACCTGCTCCATGTTGTTAACGTTGAAGGCGGGCAGGCCGTAACCGTTTTCGGCGGCGTGGTCCAGCAGTTGGCGCATGGAAACGAGGGGCATGGTGGTCTCCTAAGGATGAATCAAGGGTTCAGGGTTTTGGATGTTCGCCGACGCGGACGATTTTCATGGTGTTGGTGCCGCCGGAGGAGCCGATGGGCTCGCCGATGGTCAGCACGATGAGGTCGCCCGCCTCGACCACGCCCTGCTCGATGAGCAGTTGCTCGGCCTCCCAGAGCAGGCGGTCGCGGTCGACGTGTTTCTGCTTCATGAGCAGGGGAAAGACGTCCCGGTAGAGGCTCATCTTGTAGCGCGAGCTGACTTCCGGGGTGAGGGCGTAAATGGGGACGCCGGAGTTGAGCCGGCTCATCCAGAGGGCGGTAGAGCCGGACTGGGTGAGGGCGGCGATGGCCTTCACTTTGAGATGATGGGCCGTCCAGATCGCGGCCATGGCGATGGACTGGTCGATGCGGGTGAAGATGCGGTCGAGGAAATCGTTGTCGAGGGTGACTTCGGCGGATTTCTCGGCCTCCAGGCAGATGCGCGCCATGGATTCGATGGTCTCGACCGGGTATTTGCCCGAGGCGGTTTCGGCTGAGAGCATCACGGCGTCGGTGCCGTCCAGCACGGCATTGGCCACGTCGGAAACCTCGGCCCGGGTGGGCACCGGGCTGGTGATCATCGACTCCATCATCTGGGTGGCGGTGATGGCCAGCCTGTTGTGTTCCCGGGCGGTGCGGATGATCTTCTTCTGCAGGGCGGGGACGGCGGCATCGCCGACTTCGACCGCCAGGTCGCCGCGGGCCACCATAAGAGCATCGGAGGCGTCGCAGATGTCGGGTAGCGCGTTGATGGCTTCGGCCCGCTCGATCTTGGCGACGAGCAGCGCGCTGGATCCGGCGCGGGTCAGGAGTTTGCGCGCCTGGCGCATGTCGTCCCCGTGCTTGGGGAAGGAGACGGCGACAAAATCGACGCCCAACTCGGCGGCCGTGCGGATATCCTGGCGGTCCTTGGAGGTGAGGGCCGGGGCTGTCAGGCCTCCGCCCTGGCGGTTGATGCCCTTGTTGTTGGAGAGCACGCCGCCGACGCGAACCGTGGTGACGATCTCCTGACTGTGCACGGCGACGATGTCGAGGACGATGCGCCCGTCGTCGAGGAGCAGGACGACGCCGGGCTCGACGTCGTCGATCAACTCCGGATAATCGAGGCCGACCCGCTCGGCGTTGCCCAGCTTGCAGGCCACGTCGAGGATGAAGGGGGCACCGGCAACCAGCTCCACCTTGCCGTGCTCGAACTTGCCGACGCGGATTTTGGGTCCCTGCAGATCGGCCATGATGCCGACGGTGCG
>SSTA01000288.1 GCA_009469685.1 Azonexaceae bacterium
CCGGTCCTGGCGACGGCGGTATGCGGGTACGCCCACTATATCGACGAAGCGGCAGCCGGCCGCGTGATCCCCGAACCCTACGCCCAGGACGTGGCCGACGAGTACCTGCGCGCCATGCTGGCTGACCCGGAGGCGCGGCGCGGCTGGGCGCAAAGCGGGCTGCATTTCGCCCAAACGGCCGATATCTACGACAACGCGCAGCGCGCTGCCGATCTGATCCTCGCCCCCCAATGACCGAAATCAGCCTCCTGCCGCCTTTCGACACCCTGTGGGCGGGCCGCGACCCCTTTGTCGAAGTCGAAGCGCTGCAGGGCACCGTCTACCGGGAACTGGCGGGCCGCCGGACCCTGCAGACGACCTGCGGCGGGATGTCGGTATTCGTGAAGATCCACCGCGGCGTCGGCTGGCCCGAAATCTTCAAGAATTTCCTCTATGCCCGCCGGCCGGTCCTCGGGGCGCGGGACGAATGGCTCGCCCTGCACCGCCTGTACGAACTTGGCGTTCCGACCATGGAAGCCCTGGCATTCGGCGAGCGCGGGACGAATCCCGCCCAGCGCCATTCGTTCATTGTCACCCGGGACATCTCGCCCAGCGAGAGCCTCGACGATCACACCCGCCGGTGGCCGGACACCCCCCCTGACCTCCGCTGGAAACGGCTCCTCATCGACCGGGTCGCCGACATGGTCCGCACCCTGCATGGCGGCGGGGTCAATCACCGCGACCTCTACCTCTGCCACTTCCTGCTCCACATGGACCCGGCACCGACTCCGGAGGCTTTCCAGGTTTCCCTCATCGACCTGCACCGCGCCCAGTGCCGGCAGGAAGTTCCCCGCCGCTGGCGGGACAAGGACTTGGCCAGCCTCTATTTTTCCGCCATGGAAATCGGCCTCACCCAGCGCGATTTCTATCGTTTCCTGCGCCGCTACTTTCAGCGCCCCTTGCGGGCGATCCTGGCCGAAGAAACGGCCCTGTTCCGCTATCTGGGGCGCGAGGGACACCGCCTGCTGCTGCGCTACCGCAGGAAATTCGCGCCGGGAGTCGCATGATCCGCTGGTGGTCCGATCCGAGTCTGGCCGGGACCCCCTGTGGCGACGCCCTGGGTACCCTGGAGGCGGCATTCGCGATCGGCGGCGAGCAGATTGCCTGGTCGCCCCTCAGTACCGTCCATCGGGTGACCATAGGCGGGCGCCTCCTCTACGTCAAACGCTATGTCGGCGATCGCAAGAAGCTGCGCAGGAGCTGGTTCGGCTTGCGCAGCCTGGTGGTTCCCCTGCGCGTCGAGAACGAGTGGAAAAATCTCCAGGCCTTCGAGCGCTGGGGAATACCGACCGCCCGGCTGCTGGCCTATGGCCTGGAAAGGCGCCTCGGCCGCTTTACACGCGGCGCCCTGGTCACCGAGGCGATTCCCGACGCGGAGGACCTGGCCCACCTCGCCCGATCGGGCGACCCGCGACTGAAGGACGCCCGGTGGGTGGCCTCGGTTTCGCACCAGCTCGCCCAGGCGACGCGGGCCATGCACGCCGCGGGCTTCGTCCATAACGATCTCAAGTGGCGCAATCTGCTCGTGGATCGTCAGGACCCGCCCCGCCTCCATTTCATCGACTGCCCCAACGGCAGCTACTGGAAGGGCCCCTTCCTCCAGTACCGCATCGTCAAGGACCTGGCCTGCCTCGACAAGCTCGCCAAATACCATCTGTCCCGCACCCAGCGCCTGCGTTTCTATCTCGACTACGTCCAGCGTCCACGGCTCGACGCCGGCGACCGCCAGCGCATCGCCAAGGTCCTGACCTTCTTCACGGGCCGGGAATGACCGCGTCGGGCACGGCAACCCCACAACAACTGCGGGCCAGCGAGAGCGAAATCCCGTTGCCCTTTGCGGTCGATCCGGGCGACGGCTCGATGCTCGTGGTCAGCGAGATCGCCCGCCTGCTCCCCGGCCGGCGGCTGGCGGGAGTCGCGGACTGGCAGGGCCGACGGGTCTTCGTCAAGCTGTTCTACGGCAGTGGAGCGGTTCGCCAGGGTCAGCGCGAGCGGCAGGGACAGGAACGCCTGGCCGCCGCTGGAATTCCGACCCCGGCCCTGGTCCATGCCGGCCCCTGGAGCGCGGATGCCTACCTCGTGGTGACCGAATACGTCCCCGACGCCACGCCTCTCACCGAAGAAGCTGCCCCGACGCAGTTGCTCGCCGCTTTTGCCCTGCTGGGCAAACTCCACCGCGCCGGCCTCGGCCATCGCGATGCGCACCTCGGCAATTTCCTTGCCACTCCCGCTGGGATTCTGCTCATAGACGGCGACGGAATCTACGCGGCCCGGGACAACGCCGCACTCCTCGACAATTTCGCCCTCTTCTGCGCCCAGATGCCCTCCCGTTGGCCCGTCCTCTGCGCGCCGGCCCTGACGGCCTACGGGCGCCCCCTCGACGCTTCCCGGGTCAGGGCAGCCGTCGACAAAGCACTCGCACGGCGCCTCGCCGCCTATCTCGCCAAGTCCTTGCGCAATTGCAGCGAATTCTCGGTTCTCCGCGACACGCGCCGCTGGAGCGTGGTGCGGCGCGACGCGGCCGCGGACTTGAAGGCACTGCTGGCCGATCCCGATGCAGCGATGCGCCAGGGTGAAATCCTCAAGGACGGTCGAACCTGCACCGTCGCCCGCGCGCGAGCGGGCGATCGGCCGGTGGTGATCAAGCGCTACAACCTGAAGAACTGGCGCCACGCCGTCTCGCGCAGCTGGCGCCCAAGCCGGGCGTGGAACAGCTGGATCGAGGGCAATCGGCTGGGCATGCTCGGCATCCCAACCGCGCAACCCCTCGCTCTGGTCGAAGAGCGGCTGGGACCGCTCCGGGGCCGAGCCTTCCTGGTCGCCGCCGATGTGGACGGCCCGAGCCTGCGCGAACTGCTGGACCCGGATGATTCTCCCGAAGGGGCCGTTGCCGAATCCTTGCAATCACTGCTCGATGCCCTCTATCGCCACCGCATCGTCCATGGCGATCTGAAAGCGACCAACCTCCTCTGGCATGGCGGGGCGGTCCATCTCATCGATCTCGACGCCCAGATGCAACAGCATCGCCCCTGGCGCTTCCGGCGCGGCTGGGCCCGGGACCGGGAACGACTGCTGGCCAATTGGCCGCCAGACTCCTCGCTGTCCCGGTGGCTGGCCGCCATCGTCCCCGGCGGCGATTGATTCTCGTCCGGCGGGCTTCGCTGCGGCGGCGCTCAGCCCTCGGCTTCGCCGAATTGCATGGCGTGGAGCCGCGCGTAATCGCCGCCGCGGGCGAGCAGCTCGGCATGGGTGCCCTGCTCGACGATGTGGCCCTGGTCGAGGACGACGATCAGATCGGCCTTCTCGATGGTGGACAGACGATGGGCGATGACCAGGGTGGTGCGGTCGCGAGCCGCCCTTTCCAGGGCGTTCTGGATGTGCCGCTCGCTCTCGGTATCGAGGGCCGAGGTGGCCTCGTCGAGGATGAGGATGGGCGCGTTCTTGAGGATCGCCCGGGCAATCGCCAGCCGCTGGCGCTGACCGCCAGAGAGCAATACGCCGTTTTCCCCCACCAGAGTGTCGTAACCCTGGGGCAAGCGCTCGATGAACTCGTCGGCGTAAGCGGCCCGAGCGGCGGCGACCACCTGTTCCCGGGGCGTCGCCGCCAGGTCGCCGTAGGCGATGTTGTTGGCGATGGTGTCGTTGAACAGGGTCACCTGCTGGGTGACCAGGGCGATATGGCGGCGCAGGTTGCCTAGCCTGAATTCCTCCACGTCGATGCCGTCGATCAGGATCTGGCCTTCGCTGTGGTGATAGAAGCGCGGTATCAGGTTGGCCAGCGTCGACTTGCCGCTGCCCGACCGCCCCACCAGGGCCACCATTTGGCCGGGCTCGACGCTGAGCCGGATGTCGCGCAGCACGTCATGATCGGCGCCGGGATAGCGGAAGGAAAGATTGCGGATATCGATGCGGCCGACAACCCGTTCGGCTTCGACGGTCCCGCTATCGGTCTCGGGAATCTCGTCGAGCTGCTCGAAAATGCTTTCCGCTCCCGCCAGCCCCTTCTGTATCGTTCCGCTCACTTCGGAGAGTTGGCGGATGGGCTTGGGCAGCATGCCGGCTGCCGTCAGGTAGGCAACCAGATCCCCTGCCGTGGACTCGCCCCGCAGATAGAGGACCAGAAAGAGCACCACCGCCATGGTCGAGAAGGTCACCAACTGCAGGGTCGGGGTGAAACTCGCCGAGGTCTTGACCATGCGCAGCTGACGGTCGGTGTTGTGGGCGCTGGCCTGGCGGAAGCGCTCGCTCTCGTAGGTCTCGCCGCCAAAGCTGCGGACCACCCGGTAGCCCTGGATCATTTCCGAGGCGACATGGGTGACGTCGCCCATGGCCGCCTGGATCTTCTTGCTCTGCTTGCGGAACTTGCGGCTCGC
>SSTA01000047.1 GCA_009469685.1 Azonexaceae bacterium
CCCGACGACTATCGGCGTCGCCAGACTTTGAAGAATGCCGAGCGCTACATCACCCCGGAGCTGAAAGCCTTCGAAGACAAGGCGCTCTCCGCCCAGGAAAGGGCGCTGACGCGGGAAAAGACCCTCTACGAAGACCTTCTCGACCGGCTGCTGCCCGACGTGCCGGTCTTTCAGAGCCTTGCCAGGGCACTGGCCCACCTGGACCTGCTGGCCACCTTTGCCGACGCCGCACTGCGCCACAACTGGTGCCGGCCGGAGTTTGCCGAAGAGCCCGGCCTCTGGGTCGAGGCCGGCCGCCACCCGGTGGTCGAAGCGGAGATGGCCGCCGGTTCGGCTGCCGCGCCGGAAAGCTTCATCGCCAACGACCTGGCCCTGGCCGAAGGACGGCGGCTCCTCCTCATCACCGGCCCCAATATGGGCGGCAAGAGTACCTACATGCGCCAGGCGGCCCTCATCGCGCTGCTGGCCCATGTCGGCAGCTTCGTGCCGGCTCGGCGGGCGGTCCTCGGGCCCCTGGATCGCATCTTCACCCGCATCGGCGCGTCCGACGATCTGGCTTCCGGCCGGTCGACCTTCATGGTGGAAATGACCGAGGCGGCCGCCATCCTCCACCACGCGACTTCGTGCAGCCTGGTGCTCATGGATGAGATCGGGCGCGGCACTTCGACCTTCGACGGCATGGCGCTGGCCTTCGCCATCCTCCGCCACCTGGTGGAAAAGAACCGCAGCCTGACCCTCTTCGCCACCCATTATTTCGAGCTGACCCGCCTCGCCCACGAATATCCGGAGTTGGCCAACGTGCATCTGGATGCCGTCGAGCACGGGGATCGCATCGTCTTTCTCCATGCCGTCGAGGAAGGGCCCGCCAACCAGAGCTACGGGATCCAGGTGGCCGCCCTGGCGGGAATTCCCGCTCCGGTGGTACGGGCGGCCCGCAGGCAGTTGCGGGAATTCGAGCAGCGGGCGGCGATCGATCCCCTGCAGCCCGACCTTTTTACCGGCGCCCTCCCGGCCGAACCGGAGGAAGCGCCGCCTCACCCGGTCATCGAACGGCTGGCTGCCCTCGATCCGGACGTGCTGTCGCCCCGGGAAGCGCTGGAAGCGCTCTACGCCTTGAAGGCCCTCCTGCCGTGAGAGGCTGGCTGCCGGCGGCGCTGCTGGCCTGCGCCCTGGCCGCCCACGGCGAGCCGTGGTCCTTTGCGGTCATCGGCGATACGCCCTATTCCGACGCCGAGCGGCGCGAACTGCCGGCGCTCCTGGCCGCGGCGGCGCAATCCGGAGCCCGCTTCATTCTTCACGCCGGCGACATCAAGCGCGGCAAGGATCCTTGCGACGACGCGCTCTATGCCGATCGTCGGGCGCTCTTCGACGCTGCGCCGATACCCTTGATCTTCGCGCCCGGCGACAACGAATGGACCGACTGCGCCCGCTTGTCCGCGGGGTCCTACTTACCCGAAGAGCGTCTAGCCAAGCTGCGCACGGTGTTCTGGCCTGACGATCAGTCCCTGGGCGCGAGCAAGCGCCCCGTCGAGCGACAATCCGCCGACTTTCCGGAGCACGGGCGCTTCCGGGAAGGGGCGGTTCTGTTTCTGAGCCTCAATGTCCCGGGCGGAGACAACCACCGGGGGGTCGCTTTCCGGCCGCCCGCAGAATTTACCGCCCGGGAGGCGGCGATCTCACGCTGGCTGCGGGAGTCCTTCGCCCTGGCAAGAAACGAGGAACTCGCAGCCGTGGTGATCCTGATGCAGGGCGATCCGGGATTCACCAGTTTCGGCCGGGGAATTCCACGGCGGGGTTTCGCCGAGCTGTTGCGTACGGTGCGCGCCGAGACCCTGGCATTCCCCGGAAGCGTCCTGCTCATTCATGGCGATGGCCATAACCACCATATCGACCAGCCTCTGCGGGACGACCAGGGCCGTCCTTACTCCCGCTTCACCCGCCTGGAAACCTACGGTTATCCTGCCCTGGGTTGGGTTCGGGTCACCCCGGACGCGGCAGTACCGGGGGGGTTTCGTTTCGACTCCCGCCCCTGGAAAGAAGCCCCGTCACCCCAGGAATGGGCATTGCGGGGCTTTTTCGGGATGCGTTAGCCAGGACTACCCGGATAAGACCGGGAGCTTCCCTCCGGTTCTGCGCCGATCAGCCGTGCTCGCAATCCTCGCCATGGTCGTGGACGTGGCCGTGGTTGACTTCGTCTTCGCTTGCGGCCCGCACCCCGGTCACGGTACAGGTGAACACGAGGGCCATTCCGGCCAGGGGGTGATTGCCGTCGAGAACGACCTTGCCATCCGCGATGTCGGTCACCCGATAGATGACGAAATCCTCGTCCTCGGTGCCTTCCGGCGCGCCTTCGAACTGCATGCCGACGGCGAGTTCCTTGGGAAAATCTTCCCGCGCTTCGACCTGGACGAGGTCGGCGTCGTAATCGCCAAAGGCTTCGTCGGGCTGCAGCTTGACCTGGACCGATTCACCGATTCCCTTGCCCTGGAGCGCCTCCTCGATCTTGGGGAAGATGTCGTCGTAGCCGCCGTGCAGGTAGACGATGGGTTCCCTCCCCTCGTCCACTACCGCTCCCTCGGGATCGGTAACGTGGTAATCGAGGGTGACGACGGTATTGCGGGCTACCAGTGCATTCATGAATCGAGTTCCTTGACCAGGCGCAGCACGTCCAGTGCGTGGCCTTTGAAATTGACGTTGTAAAGGGCATGGCGGATGACGCCTTCGCCGTCGATGATGAAGGTCGAGCGGGCAACGCAATAGCGGGTCTGCCCGTCAACCTCCTTGGCCTGGAGCACTCTGTAAAGCGAACAGACCTCGCCTTCGGTATCCGCGAGAAGGGCGACTCCTATGCCTTCCTTGTCGCGGAATTCGGCATGCGTGAGGCAGTCGTCCCGGCTGATGCCGAAAAGGACGCAGTTGCAGTCGCTGAAATCGGGTTCGTGATCGGAAAAATCCGTCGCTTCGACGGTACAGCCGGGCGTGCCATCCTTGGGGTAGAAGAACAGGACCACCCGCTTTCCGCGGTAATCCGCCAGAGTGACGGACTCCATGTCCGCATCGGGCAGGGTAAATCCCGGCGCGTGTTCTCCGGCCTTGAGCTGCATGCTGTTCTCCTTGTGCGCGCTCGTCTCTGTGGGGGCGACCCTTTGTAAAACGGCCTACCTGCGAGGATTCTAGCGAAGCTCCCGGCCGCTGACTATGGGCTGGAGCGAAGTTAAGGAGGTTTATTTTTGGGCGGGGTTTTCGGGAACCGACACGAAGGTTTCGTCCTGGCGGATCATGCCGAGTTCGAAGCGGGCCCGCTCTTCGATGGCATCGTAGCCCTGCTTCAGATCGCGAACCTCGGCGTCGAGGCCGGCGTTGCGGATCTCCAGCTTGCGGGTGACCGCCTTCTGCTGCTGCACCTGTTCTTCGGCCTCCCATACCTTGAGCCACCCCCCCTTGCCCAGCCAGAGGGGATACTGAAGGAGCAGGATCAGGGCGAGAAGGCCGAGGGAAAGCCAGCGCATGGGTCAGTGAGGGATGAGAGGATGGCTTAGGGAGACATGCCTCGCCCACCGGCTCGTTTTCCTCGAGCAGAGTGGCCGATTCATCGCCTCCCTCCTCATCCCTCGCGCAACCGGCGCCTCAGCGCAGGTTGTAGAAGGTCTCGCGGCCGGGATAGGACGCGGTGTCGCCCAGGTCTTCTTCGATACGGATGAGCTGGTTGTACTTGGCGATCCGATCGGAGCGGGACAAAGAACCGGTCTTGATCTGACCTGCGTTGAGCCCCACGGCGATGTCGGCAATGGTGGAATCCTCGGTTTCGCCGGAACGATGGGAGATCACGGCGGTGTAACCGGCGCGCTTGGCCATTTCGATGGCGGCGAAAGTCTCGGACAGGGTGCCGATCTGGTTGATCTTGATCAGGATGGAGTTGGCGATGCCCTTTTGGATGCCTTCTTTAAGAATCTTGGTATTGGTGACGAAGAGGTCGTCGCCGACGATCTGCACCCTGGCGCCCAGGCGGTCGGTGAGCAGCTTCCAGCCGTCCCAGTCGCCTTCGGCCATGCCGTCCTCGATCGAGACGATGGGAAACTGGTCGGCCAGATTGGCCAGGTAATCGGTGAACTGGGCTGAGGTCAGTTGCAGCCCCTCCCCCTCCAGGTGATAGCGACCGTCCTTGTAAAACTCAGAGGCGGCGCAATCGAGGGCGAGCAGAATATCCTTGCCGGGCACGTAGCCGGCAACTTCGATGGCCTGGGTGATCACCTGGAGCGCCTCGGCGTGGCTGCCGAGGTTGGGCGCGAAACCGCCTTCATCGCCGACGGAGGTAGGCAAGCCCCGCTTGTCCAGCAGCTTCTTGAGCGCATGGAAAATCTCGGCGCCGCAACGCAGGGCGTCACGGAAGGTGGTCTGGCTCACCGGCATGATCATGAATTCCTGGATGTCCAGGCTGTTGTTGGCGTGGGCGCCGCCATTGATGATGTTCATCATCGGCACCGGCATCTGCATCGGCCCGGAACCGCCGAAATACCGGTAGAGGGGCAAGCCGGACTCTTCGGCAGCGGCTTTGGCGACCGCCATCGAGACGGCGAGGATGGCATTGGCACCCAGGCGGGACTTGTTGTCGGTTCCGTCGAGATCGATCATGGTCTGGTCGATGAAGGCCTGTTCCTGGGCATCAAGACCGATGATGGCTTCGGAAATTTCGGTGTTGATATTCTCGACGGCCTGGAGGACACCTTTGCCCAGGTAGCGACCGGCATCGCCGTCGCGCAGTTCGATGGCCTCGCGGGACCCGGTGGAGGCACCGGAGGGCACCGCAGCGCGACCCATCACTCCGGATTCGAGCAACACGTCGGCCTCGACGGTGGGATTGCCGCGGGAATCCAGAATCTCACGGGCAACGACATCGACGATAGAACTCATGTCTCTTCCTTTTCAATAACTTGAGTTTAAAAATTAAAGTAATTGATGAAAATTGTTGATGCCATCAGCGCATTTCCTCGAACCCGGCAGCCTTGACCGCGCGGTCAAGGTTCACCAGGGTCGTGAGCAGACTTTCCATGCGATCGAGGGGCCAGCTGTTCGGTCCGTCCGACCAGGCCTTCTCGGGACAGGGATGGGTTTCCATGAACAGTCCGGCAATCCCGACCGCCACCGCCGAGCGCGCCAGGACCGGGACGAATTCCCGCTGCCCGCCGGAGGTCGTCCCCTGGCCACCCGGCAGTTGCACCGAATGGGTCGCATCGAAGACCACCGGGCAGCCCGTCTCGCGCATGATGGCGAGGCTGCGCATGTCCGACACCAGATTGTTGTAGCCGAAGGAGGCGCCCCGTTCGCAGACCATGATGTTGTCCGCGCCGCCATTGACTTCCCGGGCCTTGGCGACGACGTTCTTCATGTCTCCCGGCGCGAGGAACTGGCCCTTCTTGATATTGACCGGTTTGCCGCAGGACGCGACGGCGTGGATGAAATCGGTCTGACGGCAGAGAAAGGCCGGGGTCTGCAGAACGTCGACGACGGCTGCCACGGGGGCGATCTGGTCGATTTCGTGGATATCGGTCAATACCGGCACACCGATCTGCCGTTGCACCTCGGCGAATATGCGCAAGCCTTCGTCCATTCCCAGCCCGCGCACCGAGGTCCCGGAGCTGCGGTTGGCCTTGTCGTAGGAAGCCTTGAAAATGTAGGGAATGCCGAGGCCGGCACAGATTTCCTTCATGCGGCCGGCGACGTCGAGACAGAGTTGCTCGGATTCGGCAGTGCACGGTCCGGCGATGAGGAAAAGCGGCCGGTCCAGCCCCGCTTCGAAACCGCAGAGCTTCATGGCTTTGCCTTCGCTTGCTGATAGGCCAAGGCCGCTCGCGCATAGGCGGTGAACAGCGGATGGCCGGTGCGGGGATTGGAGGTGAATTCGGGGTGGAACTGGACGCCCACGAACCAGGGGTGGAGGGACGCGGGAAGCTCCATCATCTCCGGCAGCTCTTCCGTCGGGGTCCGGGCGGAAATGACCATACCGGCCGCTTCCAGCTTGGGAACGTAAACATTATTGACTTCGTAGCGGTGACGATGGCGCTCGGTGACCATCTTGCCGTAAATCCTTTCCGCCAGCGTTCCGGGCTTGATCGGGCAGGTCTGGGCGCCAAGGCGCATGGTGCCGCCCAGATCGGACCCGGCGTCGCGCTTTTCGACCCGGCCTTCCCGGTCCAGCCATTCCGTGATGAGGGCGACCACCGGGTGCGGCGTGTCCGCGTTGAATTCGGTACTGTTGGCACCTTCCAGGCCGGCAACGTTGCGCGCGAACTCGATGGTGGCGAGCTGCATGCCCAGACAGATGCCGAGGTAGGGCACCTTGTTCTCCCGAGCGTAACGGATCGCCGCAATCTTGCCTTCCGTGCCCCGCCGACCGAATCCCCCGGGGACCAGGATCGCGTCCATCTTCTCGAGCGCTGCAATGCCGTCCTTTTCGATATTTTCGGAATCGATGTAGTGGATGGCGATGGCGCTGCGGGTCTGGATGCCGGCATGCTTGATGGCCTCGATCAGCGACTTGTAGGACTCGGTGAGGTCCACGTATTTGCCCACGAAGGCAATGTCGACCTGATGCTCCGGGTGCTCCTGGGCGTAGATCAGTTTCTCCCAGACGGAGAGGTCGGCGGCGCGGGCGAGAATGCCGAGCTTGTGGCAGACGATCTCGTCGATCATCTGCTGATGGAGCATGCCGGGAATCTTGTAGATCGAATCCGCATCCAGACATTCGATGACGGCTTCCGGCATGACGTTGCAGAAGAGCGCGATCTTGCGGCGTTCCTCGGCGGGCATGGAGCGATCGGCCCGGCAAAGCAGGATGTCCGGCTGGATGCCGATTTCCCGCAATTCCTTGACCGAATGCTGGGTGGGCTTGGTCTTCAACTCGCCGGCCGTGGGGATGTACGGCAAGAGCGTCAGGTGCATGTAGCAGGTATTGGTGCGCCCCTCCTCGATGCCCATCTGGCGGATGGCTTCCAGGAAAGGCAGGGACTCGATGTCGCCCACCGTGCCGCCCACCTCGACGATGGCGACGTCGGCCCCGGCGGCGCCGGCCTTGATCTTGCCCTTGATTTCGTCGGTGATGTGGGGGATAACCTGAACCGTCTTGCCCAGGTACTCGCCCCGACGCTCCTTGCGCAAGACCGAGTCATAGACCTGGCCAGTGGTGAAATTGTTGCGCTTGGACATCTTGGCGCTGGTGAAGCGCTCGTAGTGGCCCAAGTCCAGGTCGGTCTCGGCGCCGTCTTCGGTCACGAATACCTCCCCGTGCTGGAAGGGGCTCATCGTGCCGGGGTCAACGTTGATGTAGGGGTCGAGCTTGAGGTGGGTAACCTTGATGCCGCGGGATTCCAGAATGGCCCCCAGCGACGCGGCGGCGATGCCCTTGCCCAAAGAGGACACGACACCGCCCGTGACGAAGACGTATTTGGTCATGGAAAGACAGGCTGCGGGAAAGCCGAATGATAGCCGAAAAGGTCTGACAATCCCAAATAGCCCATCCGGTGGGCGTTTCCAGCCCAATACGCCGAATGGCGGCGCGGGGATTAGATTTCCGGTCACGACCCCAGTTGAAGCCCCGGCAGTAATGGAACGATAATGACGAAAACTGGCGGTCCGCGTAGGACGCCGAGAGAGCGAGACTACTGAGTGACCACCACCGCCATCATCAGCCACCGCGATTGCATGCTCCATGACATGGGAGCCCACCATCCGGAGTGCCCGCAGCGTCTTACGGCCATCAACGATCACCTGATTGCCCAGGGGATCGATGCCTATTTCACCTACTACGACGCGCCGCTTGCGACCTTCGAACAGCTCCTGCGCGTCCACCCGGCGGCCCACCTGGAACGCATCAAGCGCGCTTCACCAGAAATGGGCATTGTCCATCTCGACCCGGATACGGCCATGAATCCCCATACCTGGCAAGCAGCCCTGCGCGCTGCCGGATCGGGAGTGATGGCCGTGGACCTGCTGATGTCCGGCGCGATCGAAAACGCCTTCTGCGCCGTGCGTCCACCGGGTCACCATGCCGAACGGGCGAGCGCCATGGGATTCTGCTTCTTCGCCAACGTCAGCGTTGCCGCCCGCCATGCGATTGCCGCCCACGGTCTGGAGCGGGTCGCGATCATCGATTTTGACGTTCACCATGGCAACGGCACCGAGGACTGCGTTTCCGGCGACGATCGCATCCTGATGTGCAGCATCTTCCAACATCCCTTCTACCCCTACAGCGGGACCGACAAGCCGGCCGCCAACATGTGCAATGTGCCTTTGGCTGCGGGCGCGGGCGGTGAGGAATTCCGCGATGCGGTCAGCCAGGTCTGGATACCCCGCCTCAACGAATTCAAACCCCAGCTTATCGTCATCTCTGCAGGCTTCGACGGCCATTACGAAGACGACATGGGGGGCCTCAAGCTACTGGAGCGTGACTACGCCTGGTGCACGGTAGAACTCATGAAAGTTGCCGCGAAGCACGCCAACAAGCGCATCGTTTCCATGCTCGAAGGCGGCTATGTCATGACGTCCCTGGCCCGCAGCGTCGGGGCCCACCTGCGCGCCCTGGCCGAGCTCTGACCCCCCCCAATTTCACGACGGGTGGAGTAAAATCCGCCCCTCTTGCAGTACCCCTTCCAGCACCTTTTTCGGTATCTCTTACCACGTTAACCGGATATATCCATGGCGTTGATTGTTCAGAAGTACGGCGGCACCTCGGTGGGCAACCCCGAGCGGATCAAGAATGTCGCCAAGCGCGTTGCCAGGTTCCATGCCCAGGGGGATCAGGTGGTGGTGGTGGTCTCAGCCATGAGCGGCGAGACCAACCGCCTCATCGCCCTGGCCAAGGAGATCCAGGCCCACCCCGATCCCCGCGAACTCGACCAGGTCTGCTCCACCGGCGAGCAGGTCACCATAGGCCTGCTCGCCATGGCGCTCAAGGACATCGGCGTCCCGGCCAAGAGTTATACCGGCGGGCAGGTGAGAGTGCTCACCGACAGTACCTTCACCAAGGCCCGCATCCTCGCCATCGACGAGGGGAATATGCGCGCCGACCTCGATGCCGGCATGGTCGTCGTCGTGGCCGGATTCCAGGGGGTCGATGAAGCCGGCAACATCACGACCCTGGGCCGCGGCGGTTCCGATACTTCCGGGGTGGCCCTGGCGGCGGCTCTGACGGCTGACGAGTGCCAGATTTACACCGACGTGGACGGCGTTTACACCACCGACCCCCGCGTCGTCCCGGAAGCGAAGAAGCTTGACACCATTACCTTCGAGGAAATGCTGGAGATGGCCAGCCTCGGGTCCAAGGTGCTGCAGATCCGCTCCGTCGAGTTCGCCGGCAAGTACAAGGTCAAACTGCGCGTGCTGTCCAGCTTCCAGGACGAAGGGGAAGGCACGCTGATCACTGTTGAGGAAGACAAGCAAATGGAACAACCGATCATTTCCGGCATCGCTTTCAACCGCGATGAAGCCAAGCTCACCATCCTGGGCGTCCCCGACAAACCCGGCGTCGCCTACCAGGTTCTGGGCGCCATCGCCGACGCCAACATCGACGTGGACATGATTATCCAGAACGTCGGCCACGACGGCTCCAACGACCTCTCCTTCACCGTGAACCGCGGGGAATACCAGAAGGCCATGGGCATTCTGGAAGGCGTCAAACAGAAGCTGGGTGCCCGGGAAATCACCGGCGACAACAAGATCTGCAAGGTTTCCGCCGTCGGCGTCGGCATGCGTTCTCACCCCGGCGTCGCCAGCCAGATGTTCAAGGCCCTGGCCGATGACGGCATCAACATTCAGATGATCTCCACCTCCGAAATCAAGATTTCCGTCGTCCTCGACGAAAAGTACCTGGAGTTGGCCGTCCGCGTCCTGCACCGCACATTCGGGCTCGACCAGTAGAGCCTGCTGCGTTTGACCCGGGGGCGCGGACCCGCTATGATCCGCGCCTCGAATCGCCTGGAAAACGGAAACGTGGCCGAGAGGTCGAAGGCACTCCCCTGCTAAGGGAGCATGCGGGCAAAACCTGCATCGAGGGTTCGAATCCCTCCGTTTCCGCCAATAACATTGGCAAAACCAGTCTCTGACTGGACGTAAGACCCCGCAAGACGCCAGTCTGTGCGGGGTTTTTCGTTTCTACCTGTTGACCTCGCAACACCCCATTCTCCGAATTCTGCGTTCTTAGGGCCAGTTTTCTCGAAACCTGTTGACCTTGAATCATTCGGTACAGAACTCTGAAAGCCCCATTTGAAGGGCATTCCGCGCCAATCCCGCAGATTAGTCAGAAAGAATGGTTGTTTTGGTTGCGGGGGATTAGAACAAGCCGTTGAGGCTCAACCTATGAGCACATGAGGGGCGAGAATCCCCTCAATGAACGCGCCCATCGATTTTCCTCAGAGACAATGGCCAATGCTCAAGACTTGCCAAGTTTGCCCAAACTTGACCGATGATGACATTCTGAATCAATATAGCGGTCCGCTTGGCAATGGGGTTGTGCCGAAAATGAAATCGAATATCGATGAAATTTTGACGATTGACGAAGTGGCCCTGTATCTGAAGGCAGGCAAGCGCACGGTTTATCGTCTGGCCGCGAGCGGAAAGATTCCAGCGTTCAAACTTGGCGGCACATGGCGCGTCCGGCGAAGCGATCTGGATCAGTGGATAGCTAGTCGCATTGGGAAACCTGCTGATGATGGCGAGGGGCAAGAATGAACGACAGTGTCGTCGCTCTTCAGTCGAAGGCCAACCCGCAACAGCTCGAAGCTATCCTGGCCACCGACGGCCCGGTGCTGATCATCGCGGGCCCCGGATCTGGGAAGACCTTCACGCTCGTAGAGCGCATTGTCTATCTCATCACCCATAAGGGCATTGCGCCAGAATCGTTGCTGGTCGTCACCTTCAAGCTGACTCTCAACTACCGATCGCATCCGGACATCATCCGCTTCTACAACGAGTGGATGAAGGAACAAGTCTGGGACGACGGCACGCGAGTGTTCCGATTTGCGAAGCAGATCGTGCCGCGCGAGGACGAGTTTCCAGACCATCCCACAGCGGTGCGATTGGCTGCCAGCGATGACAAGAATGACACCACCAACTGGCACGCCGAGGTGCTGGCGTTTCTCTACGGCCTAAAGGACTCTGGACAACTTTCCGACTGGAATCAGGTGGCCTTTCTATTCCGCTCGGTCAAGAATGACAAGGTAGTGGCACTGGCCCGATTTCTCGAGGCACAAGGTGTTCCCGTGTTCTCGCCGCGTTCGAACATGTTCTTCGAGCGCGAGGAAATTCGTCTGATGATCGGTGCACTGATCTTCTTATTTCCGCAGTTCCCAAAGGTGCGGGCGTGGGCGGAAGGAGTCACATTGCCCATCTGGGACTACTACGACCATCTGTGTTTTAAGCCCTTCATCGACGAGCTGCGCAAGCCCGAAAACAAGCCGCTGCTGGACTGGGCACGCCCTCTGGCCAAACGCCACGCTGTACTTGTGCAGAACACAGACTACGCTTTCTCCAGCCTGTTCTATCAATTGCTACAGTTTCCACTGTTCTCGCGCTTCCTCACCGAGGATGCCGTGCAAGGAGTAGATAAGGGGCGCGCAGCGCGCAATCTTGGCACCTTCTCCAAGTTACTCACCAAGTTCGAGTACCTGCACTACGTCAGCGTGCTCAACCCCGAGTTTCTAGAAAAGAACCTGCGCGACCTGTTCAACCAGTTCCTGCGCTTCCTGCAGGATGGTGGCATCGGAGAGTACGAAGACGAGGCCGAATATGCTCCCAAGGGCTGCGTGTCCTTCCTGACCATTCACCAGTCGAAAGGACTGGAATTTCCTGTCGTGGTCTGCGGCTCGCTGGAAGCAGTGCCGCGCAAACAGTATGGGCCACTCGACGTGCTGCTGGAAGACGGCGGATATCAATCGTATCTACTATGGCCCCCCTGGCACTGGAAAAACATACAAGCTCAAGCAACTGCTCAAGGCCGAGTATGAGCAAGGACTGGATACCCGCCAGAGTATTTAACTGGCTTGAAGAACTGTGCCTGCGTAACTCCGAAAATGGTGACGCCGCCTGGATCCGACTCGTACAGCGAAGAGGACGTCGAGCCCTGCAGCTGACAAACTACGTCGGCGTGATCAGATGTCCGGATAACTTTCAGCTCGAGGTGCTTCCAAAGGTTGCCACGGCATTCCAGACAAGGAATCCTGCTACGGGTTTTTCTTCATCAGTTGGTTTCGCTGCTCAGGCCATTCCAGCGGAAACGGTTCGAGCAGCCTCTTGAGTGTTAGTTGGGCCGGCTGTCGGCCGTTCAGGATGGCGTCGACTATATCCGGGGCGAGCAGAGCCAATCGGACTACCCGGCTGATGAAGGAGGCGCCGATTTTTTCCGACTTGGCGATATCGTCAAGACAGGTATAGGTACCGTTCTCCAGTAGCTTCTGCCACGCGCGCGATCGTGCAACCGTCCCTGCCGATCTTGATCGAAGCGGTGTTAACGTAATAGCGATAGAGTTTGCCGTTGCGCTTGGTTGAACCTGGCGTCATGGCCCAGCCATCGTCGGCAAAGACGAGGCCTTTGAGGAGTGAGGGCGTCCGGCTCGGCCGGTTAATCATGCTGCGCTTGCTCCGATCGTTACGGGCTAGCATTTCCTGTACTTGATCCCAGAGTGCTTTCTCGAGAATGGGCTCATGCTCACACCACAGTGCCGCACCGTCCTACCGAGCGGTGATCGATACCACGCTGGCCCGCAACTCGCATGCCCTGATCTATGGCGTCACCGCCACGCCGAACCGGGGCGATGGCAAGGCGCTGCGCGAAGTGTTTTCCAATGTGGCGGACCAGATCCGGCTCGGCGAACTGATCCGTTCCGGCCACCTGGTGGCACCCCGCACCTTCGTCATCGACGTGGGCACCCGGAATGCCCTGGATGGGGTGCGCAAGCTGGCCGAGGACTACGACATGGAAGCGGTCGCCTCGATTATGAACACCTCCCCGGTCAATGCGGCCGTGGTCAAGCACTGGAA
>SSTA01000289.1 GCA_009469685.1 Azonexaceae bacterium
CAGGTCGGCAAGGCAGGGCCGCGGCTTGTCGTAGAATGCCCGCCAGTGCTCCTTGGTTCCGAGCACCTCACCGGCCCGCACGCCGGTCAGGCGTTCGCAGGCGCGATTCCACACGATGACCCGGCCCTCGCGGTCGAGGACAAAGGTCGGTAACACCAGGTCTTCCATCAGGGTAATGGCGAAGGCGATGCCGTCGCGGAGCGAGTCATCGGCATACGGATCGAGAATCTGGGCGTTTCCTGTCATTCCTGGTCTGAGTGAAGGGACCGCTGGGGATATCGGCTTACCTTTCTGCCCAGCCGGTCGCAGTGAGATTCCTAGGCCATCATTCGTCGTCAAGCAAGACCGCACCGTCTGGTCCCCGCCGCACCTGGGTGATGCCGGGTTCCGCCTGCTCGAGGCGACGCAGCTCGATTTCTTCCGGCGTCAGCTGCCCGCGCTCCGAACGCTTCTGCTCGGCCAGCAGCCGATCCTCGATCGTTCGATCATGGAAGGACAAGGCGTCGCGGACCACCGCGACGATTTCGTCATCGTCCCAAGGCTTTACCAGATATCGATGGATCCCGGCTTCGTTGACCGCCGCCATCAGGGTCGCGAAATCGGTGGTCGCCGACAGGATGATGCGGGGCACGTCCGGCTGAATCTGGCGAAAATGCTTGAGAAAGCTGACGCCGTCCATCGTTGGCATGCGGTAGTCAGACACCACGAGGTCGTAGGGCACGCCGGCCGCCCGGATCAGCGCTGCCTGGGGGTCGCTGAAGGTGTCTATGGTCAGGTCGTGGCGCTGCAAGCCGCGATTGAGGACGCGCTTGAGCGCTGCGAGCAGATTGACCTCGTCATCGACGAGCAGCAGGTGAGTCACCGAACCCTCCTTGGGCGAATGGGGATGCGCAGTTCTAGGCCCTCGCTGCGGGCGTACTGCCGAATCTGGCGCACCAGATTATCGTCGAGCACGTAATCGGCCGCCAGCAGGAGCACGCCGTCGCGGGTCACCAGGTCGCGGGCCAGGACCATGCCGGGTTCGAGGTGTTCAGGGCTCACGAGCTGCTCGCCGCCGTCGGCCGGCTCACTGGCACCGAGCACCTGCAGGAAGGCATCGACCACGACAGGATCGTAGCGTTTGCCACGGCTTTCGGCGATCAGCTTGCGCGCTTCTTCGACCGACTGCCGGCGCATCGACAGCGTACCGATCTGCAGCCCATCGTAATCGTTGGCCACCGCCAGTATCCGTGCCCCCAGGGGGATGGCGGTGCCGCTCAGGCCGTCCGGGAACCCTTGGCCGTCAAAGCGCTCGTGATGGGAACGCAGCAGTTTGGCCGCCGCCTGGAGTTCGTCCAGGGCCATCAGCGATTGCTCGCCGCGCACCGGATGCTTGCGGTACTGGCCCAGCTCGTCGCTGGTCAAGTGGGTGACCGGCTTGGCGAGCAGGGTATCGGCCAGCCCGATCTTGCCGATGTCGTGGAGCAATCCGGCCAGGAAGACGTTCTGGCAGGTCTCCGGATCGAGTTTGAGGGCGTTGGCGATCTTGCGCGAGAGATCGGCCACCCGGCGTGAGTGCCCGGCCAGGGAACTGCCCCGCAGTTCGATCAGGTTCGCGAAAACCTTGATCGAGGTGAGGAAGCTGGTCTTGAGCTTGTCGTGGGCGCTGCGCAATTCCACCGTGCGCTCCATCACCTTGAGCTCCAGGTTGGCGTTGAGGTCCTTGAGTTCCTCGTTCTGCCTCGCCGTGAGCTCCTCCAGGCGCGCCTTCTCGCGCTCCAGCGCCTTGCGCTCGAGAGCCTGGCGCACGATCAGGACGATGTCGTTGTCGTCCCACGGTTTGGAGACGTAGCGATGGATCTCGCCCTTGTTGATCGCCTCGACGGTGGAATTGATGTCGGCATACCCGGTGAGCAGAATGCGCACCGTATCCGGCCAGCGGCAACGCACTTGCTCGAGAAATCGGGCACCGTCCATTTCCGGCATGCGCATGTCGGAAATGACCAGATCGACGGGTTCGGCTTCCAAGAGTCGCAATCCCTCGGCGCCTCCAGCCGCGACTTGTACCTGAAAACCGTGCGGGCGGAAGAGGCGACGCAGGGCCGACAGGATGTTGGGTTCGTCGTCGACGCAGAGCAGCCTCCAGGCCACCTCCGCGCCAGCCACCCCCGCCGCTGCGACCTCAGTCATTGACCCTTACCCTCGGTGGATTCGACATGTTTCACCGGCAAAGTGATGTGGAAGGTGCTTCCTTTGCCAACCTCGCTCGCAACCGCGATGCGGCCGTTATGATTTTGCACGATTCCGTAGGCTAGAGACAGACCGAGGCCGGTCCCCTTACCCACCGGCTTGGTGGTGAAGAACGGATCGAAGATTTTGGCGCGGATCGCTTCGGGAATGCCACTTCCGTCGTCGGCGAAATCCAGCCAGACATGACCGTCGGCGAAGCCGGTACGGATGGTGATGCGGCCCCGCTTGTCGCCCATGGCGTGGGCGGCATTGACCAACAGATTCATGAACACCTGGTTGAGCTGCGCCGGCAAGCACTCGACTTCGGGAATATCCCCATATTCCTTGACGACGTCGGCCGCGTATTTGATTTCACTGGCGACGATATTGAGGGTCGAATCGATCCCCTGATGCAGGTCGGAAAATTGCCATTCCTGGTTCGAATCGACGCGGGAAAAGTCCTTGAGATCCTGGACGATCTTCCTGACCCGGGTAATGCCCTCCTTCGATTCCGCCATCAATACGGGGATGTCCTCCTTGAGGAAGTCGAGATCGACTTCCCGGGAAAGGGCCACCAGGCGATCGCGCAAAGCGGGATCGGCGATATCCGGGGTGGCCTCCTCAAGCGCGGAAAGCACTTTGAACAGGTCACCGAGATATTTCTCCAAGGTACCGAGATTGGAATGGACATAGCCGATGGGGTTGTTGATTTCGTGGGCGACGCCGGCAGCGAGCTGGCCGATCGACGCCAGTTTTTCCGACTGGGCCAACTGGGCCTGGGTGTCCGACAGTCGGATATTGAGTTCGGTCAATTCGGCGTAGCGCCGTCGCAGCTCGGCCTCGGCGACTTCCCGGCGGGCGACGTCATCGGCGAGCTGCTGGTTGGTGGCCGCCAACTGGGCGGTGCGCTCGGCGACCAGATTCTCCAGCTTGCCCTGGTACTGGCGCAATTCATCCGTCGCCCGGTGTCTTTCGGTAACGTCCTGGAGGGTCTCGATCGCTCCGATGATGCGCCCTTCGCCATCACGCAGGGGAGCCGCGGTAAAGTAGAGCCAACGCCCGCCGGGCCCGAAAGTCGGGAAGTAGTCCTCGACTTCATAGGCGCCTTCGATCAGGGGCGAAGGCTTGAATTTCCCCGGATAGAAACTTTCCAGTCCCTCGTGGGCGGCGCTCACGATCAAGTCCGCGAGGATAGGTCGCTCGGTGGCATAAAAAGCCGCCCACTGCCGCCGCGTGCCGATCATCTCGCTGGCCGGCACCCCGGTGACTGCGGCACAGGCCCGGTTCCAGTGGGTGACGCAGTGGCTGGCATCGATGACCAGGGTCGGCACCGGATCGCCTTCGACGATCTGGGCCAGAAGCTGCTTCATGTAGCGGTGGGTATCGAGATTGCGTCGCCTTTCCGAATCCAGCAAGCGACTCTGGGTCGTTTCGACCGTTTCCAGGGCAGACGCCAGTTCGCCCCGCTCCCGCTCGAGACGGACGTTCGCCTCGGAAAGCGCCTGTGTCCGTTCGCCAACCAGCGTTTCGAGGTCACGGTTGAGGTCGGCCAGAGCCTGGTTGCGAAGGGCGATGACCCGGTAGAGCGAATTGAGGGCCTCGAGAAGACTGGCTGTCGCCGGATCGGCATTTCCCTCCTTTTCGCTTGCGAAGGCTTCGGCGGCCGTACGCCCCGCCCGAATCGCCTTGACCTGGCGGGCCATCGACTGGTCGACACCGAGAATGTGGTAAGTCAGCCAGCTGGTCAGATAACGCAGGAGAAATTCGGAGTCGCCGCCGGCGGTGCAGGTGTCGCGCATGGTCGCGACCTGGCGCGCGAATTCCTGGTGGATGCCCCGATGCAGTTGCACGTGGCGAGGATCGACTCCGGTTCCCGCCATCAATTCCTCTTCGTGGGCGAAGTGGTCGACCGCGTATTGGAGCAGATGGGCGAAGACGCCTTCGAATTCCCTGGCACGTTGCGGCTCCGCCTGCAGCTGCCCAACCCAGTTGATGATGCGGACGAGTTCCTGGTGCTCCCCGTCGACGACGGGTTCACCGGTGAGGAAGCGATCATTCCAGACGAAGGTATCCATAGGCTGGAAACCGGTCAGTGTTGGCCGAACATTTCGCAGTAGGCGTCGAGCCGCTGTTCAACTTCCTGGAACAATTCCTGGCTGTCCGCCCAGGAGAGTCCGGCTTCGTTCCAGCAGGGCGGATAAATCCAGGGCACTTGGTCTGTTTCATCCCCCGCCACATCGAGACTATGGGCAATGGCATCGGCCAGATGCACCACCGAGGCGAGGGAGCCGCTGAGCAGACTGCCGGCGTCGTGGTGCCCGCCGACCGCCACGCAGAGGGCATCCGGAAATCCCCAGGATTCGGCCAACTGCCGCCCGATGGCTGAATGGTCGATACCGAGCACCTCGACCTCGGCGTCCTGCAGGAGGCAGTCCCGGCTCTGCCGCACGCGGCGCACTTCCTGGAAGTGCCTGGGAAACCCGCCGGCAACAACCAGGCGGCCGAGATCATGGAGGAGACCGGCGGCAAAAGCGCCGTCACCACTGCATTTCATGCGTCCGGCCAGCATACCGGCGCACAGGGCCGTGGCAACCCCATGCCGCCAGAAACCCCTCAGATTGATCCCCGACGCCGCGGCATGGGCTCCGACCGGCCCCGAAACCGCCGCCGCCAGAGCGAGGTTGCGGATGTTCCCCATGCCCAGGACGAACACGGCATCGCGAACCGACACGACTTTGCGTCGCAAGCCGTAGAAAGACGAGTTGGCAATGCGCAGCAATCTTGCCACCAAGACCTGGTCGAGGGCGATCTTGCGCGCCAGTTCTTCTCCCGAGGTCTCCGGATCGTCAAGGGAACGCAATAGCTCGTTGACGATGGCGGGCATGGGAGGCAGGGCGGCCAGTGCTCGGGAAAGGCTTTCCCGATCCAGTCGGAAATCGTCCTGGCCGGTCATTCCTGCCCTCCTTGCCGATAGGCGATGAGCAATCGGTGCAATTCCTCCGCCGGACCATTTCCGGCAGTATTGCGAAACAGATACTTGAGCCGGGATTCGCAGCGCTCCTGCTCCGCTTCACCAGAACCCTCTTCCCCTTTCACGCGTATCCGCGTGATTCCCTCGCGGCGTACCGCTTCGAGCATTTCTGCGGTCAATGCCGTACCGGCCATCACCAGTACCTTTCCGGAGGATTCCAGCAGGTCGGACGCGAGGACGGTCCCCGGCGCGATGGCATCGAGTTCGAGTTCCTGGACCGAATCATCCACCCTCTGCCACCTCCGGCAACAACATCAGCAGGGCACCTCGCGCGTCGGGCCGGCGCGTCATGGGCCGCATCAAGGCTCGATAGCTGCGCGTGCCCGCCCGCCACGACAATTCTTCGCCGAAGGAGCGCTCGAAAAGGCCTGTGAGTTCCGCCGGCAGGCAATCGACTGCACGG
>SSTA01000048.1 GCA_009469685.1 Azonexaceae bacterium
CATGCGCGGACTCAGCAATCCCGGCCTCTCGAGCAGACGGCTTCAGCCGGGCTTCACGGCGATTGCCTGGACCACCGCACCCATCCCAGTGTGGTAGATGCCCTCCACGATGTTCCGTTCCACCGCGGCCAGGTGCAGGAAGGTCAGCCCTGCCAGCTCCCGGCGCAGGGTATCGAGGGTCTGCATGGTATCCGTGTCCTTGCCGCCGCCGGTTCCGTACTGCACCTGCTCGGGCCGGTAGGCCTCGAGCAGGAAGACCCCGCCGGGCCTGAGACCCGCCACGGCGCGGCGATGGACCTCGGCCCGCAGGATCGAGGGCAGGGGGCAGAAGATCGAGACGATACCTTCCCAGCGATTTTCCCCCAGGTCGAAATCCGCCAGATCGGCATGGAGGGTGTCGATGGCGACGCCGCCCTCCTCGGCGAGGCGTCGCGCCTTGGCGAGGCCTGCCGCCGAGCCATCGACGGCGGTGACCGCATAACCCTGCCGGGCGAGGAAGACCGCATTGCGGCCTTCCCCCTCCGCGAGGCTGAGGACGCGTCCCCGAGGTATGGCCCCATGGCGCTCGGCGAGAAAGCCGTTGGGGAGTTTGCCGTAGGCGTAATCCTCAGTGCTGAAGCGCTCGTCCCACATCGCTCTTCTCGGTCAGGAATTCAGGGGGTCAAGCCGAGTTCGGCCGTGAGGCGGTCGAGATTCTGCTCGTTGGCCGGCTCGACGATAGCGCGGACGGCGGCCGCCACCGCCGGGTCGTCGAAGGCCTGATCCCAGCGCAGCAGGGTGCCGCTCCCTTCCGCCTCCAGGGCAATGGTCAACTGGAAGTGCGGGGCGCAGACATGACGGATCACCACCAGGCGGTCAGGCACCACGCTCGCGAACACCGATTCGTTGGGATACTCCCGTCCATCCGGACCGACCATGGTGAATATCCATCGGCCCTGTGGCCGAAACTCGAATACCGCGAAGCGATTGGCGAAGCCCGCCGGTCCCCACCATCGCGCCAGACGCTCGCCGTCCTGGATCGCTGCGAAGACCGCCGCGGGCGGCGCGGAGAAGAACCGGCGGGTGCTGAAGGTGTTCATGCGGTCTCCACTCGAAAGCCCGATTATCGACGAACCGCTTCCGGTCCGGACGAACACATTTCGCGCGTCACGAACAGCAGGGCCAGACCTTGGCTCTCCACCGTAAACTCCACCGCCTTTCCCGCGGGAACGGCATGGGCCTTGCGGTCGAACCGCCATCCCTTCGCCTGCACATAGGCCTGGAAGGCATCGGGATCGCGTACTTCGGGAAGATCCGCAAGGCGGCGCTTGAGCGATGCGATCGGATGGCAACCGCCCTCGCGGGCGAGGAGTGCCCAGTCTTCGGCGGCGTAGGCGACGGGCTGCGCCGCGAAGAGAAGCGCCGCGAGGGCGGCCTTCGCAATGGCACGCAGAGGCGAGGGGAAGGCCCATCCGGGCGCCGAGGGCTGCGCAATCACGGGTTCTCGCTTGCCTGGCGGCGTCCGTGGGACGGTAAGCTGCGACCGCGCTACAGCGAATCGATAGATCCGGGAGCGGCCGCCCTCAATCCGTCGCGCATGCGCCTGTCGTGCTGGAAGGTCGAACCTCAGTCGTTGATGAAAACCTTGGCTTCGCTGCGCTCGAAAGTCCATTTTCCGCTTGGGTCCCGGGTAAAAAGGTAGGTGAAGTAGCGGCCCTTCCGGGCCTGGGTGGGGAAGGCGGAAACGCTCGCCGTGGCAAGGCCCCAGAGCTCGGACACGGGGCGGATCAACTCGAAGACCTCCAGAGTCTCCCGGTCGATGGCGCCGAGATCGCCCTGGGGTACCGTAGAGACGTACTCGAGCACGAAACTGTCCTTGGCGGCGTCGCGTTCGGAATGCTCGACGCCCCAGGCGAAATTGCACATTGTGACGGCGATGGCCTTCCCCGACGGCAGCACGACCCTGTGGGAAATCGTGCGGACATCCGGACCGGAACTGAAAAACAGGGCGGCGACCCCCGCGACGGCAAGGAGAACTGCGAACACCGCGCCTAGGGCCGCGGACTTGAGGTCGAATTTCATGGGGGGCGGGGCTTCCTATGACTTGTCTTGCAGCATCGGGATGAAGCTGAGTTCGAATGGTCATCGTAGCCACTTTTTCACCCTGATGCATAGCACGAAACGGGTCGGGGGGCGGGGCGCTCAGGCTGGCCGGAACTCATCGGGCGAATTGCCGAGTCAGGCAGCCGGGCCGCGGCGCACTGCCGCCGTTTTCCCTGGACAATAGTGCGTGGGATGCTGCGCTGCCCCCAGCGGCCCTGTCCAGGCCAGTTTGTGGAAAGGCTCCCCTGTGGTCTGGAGAATCAAAGTTTCAGCGGACCGCGCAGGAATTCCAAGACGTCGCGTTGGGAACGTTCCGTGAGCGCTCGATCAGCCCGCATTCGGTACGAGGCGTTCAGCGCCCGGTGGAACCAGACGCCGGAATAGTCGCCATCCCAGGCATGCTGGGCACCCTCGTAGACCTTCAGGGTGACGGAACGGCCCTGGGCAACGCCATCCCTCTGGAGGGTCTCGCACTGCACCACCGGGGCGATGTCATCGTCGCTCCCGACCATGATGAGGATCGGGGCTGCTCCGTCGCCCTTGCCGATATGGGTCAAACCGCAGGTCGGATAGAGCCCGACATGGGCGGCGTAGCGCAAATCGCTGCCGGTATAACCGGGGCTGGCCGAATTGATCGCCAGGTGTGCTCCCCGGGAAAAGCCGATGACGGCAATTCGCTTCGCATCGATACGCGGGTGGCTCGCCAGGAGGTGCAGGGCATCGATGGTGTCATTGGTCGGGATGGGCTGGACGGCGGAATCAGCCCGGATTCCGCGCGGTCCGAAATAATCGATCTTGAAGGTGGCGATGCCCTGTTCCCGAAAGAAACGCGCCCATCGTTCGCTCTGCTCACCGAGCCCGCCGCTCGCGTGGGCAATCACGATGGCGGGCAATTTTCCGGAGCCCCCGGTCGGGAATTGCAGATCGCCACGCAGGGAGATCTTCTCGGCCGAGGACGGATACACGACCCATCCGGATTGGCCTTGGGCAAGGTCGGCGACCTGCGGACCAGCGGCGCACCCCGCCAACAGGAGGAAGGCAATGAACGCTGCTGGGCGTGGCGA
>SSTA01000290.1 GCA_009469685.1 Azonexaceae bacterium
CAGCCCGGAAACCTTCACCGCCACGGAACTCGACTTCGCCTTGGAGGTTTGCGATGCGGTCACCGCCGCCTGGGGCGCCACGCCGGACAAGCCGGTGATCCTCAACCTCCCGACCACGGTGGAAGTCGCCACGCCCAACGTCTACGCCGATCAGATCGAGTGGATGCACCGCCACCTCGCCCGCCGCGACAGCGTCGTCTTGAGCCTTCATCCCCACAACGACCGCGGCACGGCGGTGGCCGCCGCCGAGCTTGGCCTGATGGCCGGCGCCGACCGCGTCGAGGGCTGTCTTTTCGGCAACGGGGAGCGCACCGGCAACGTCGATATCGTCACACTCGCCTTGAACATGTACACCCAGGGCGTGCATCCCGGCCTCGACTTCTCCGACATCAACGCCGTCGCCCGTACCGTCGAGCACTGCAACCAGTTACCCATCCACCCGCGCCATCCCTACGTGGGGGATCTCGTCTTCACGGCCTTCTCCGGCTCCCACCAGGACGCCATCAAGAAGGGCTTCGCCGCTCAAAAGGCCCAAAGCGAAGAAACTCAGCCGTGGAACGTGCCCTATCTCCCCATCGATCCCGCCGACGTGGGGCGCAGCTACGATTCGGTGATTCGGGTCAACAGCCAGTCGGGCAAGGGCGGCATCGCCTACCTCATGGAGAACGAGTACGGCGTGGTCATGCCCCGCCGCCTCCAGGTGGAGTTCTCCGGCGTCGTCCAGGCCCATACCGACGCCCATGGCGGCGAGGTGAGCGCCGGCGACATCTGGCGCCTCTTCGAGGATACCTACATGGGCCAGGAAGCGGCGGTACGTTACGTGGAACACCATCTCGTCGAGCGCGGCAATGCCCAGGGCATCCGCCTCACGGTAGAAGTCGATGGCGTCTCCCACCACCTTGCCGGCGAGGGCAATGGCCCCATCGACGCCGCGGTCCATGCCTTGCGCGGCCTCGGTATCGCTCTCCAGGTCCGCAGTTACGAAGAGCGTTCCATGGGGGCCAGCCTTGAAGCCGGCAATGCCCGGGCCTGCGCCTTCCTCGAAGTGGCGCGTCCCAGTGGCGGCGACTGCTTCGGGGTCGGGGTCGATTCCAATATCGTCACCGCGTCGATCAAGGCCCTGGTCAGCGCCGCGAACCGGACCCGCCAGTCCGTTCCCATGGCGCCCACCAGCCAGGCCGCCTGAGGATCGCGGCGCCCGATCGGCCAACTGCGGCGCCGCGAGATTTCCTTTGCCATTGGCGGAAAATAGGTGCATAGTGCGCGGTTGCGATTTTCAAGTCATGTTGTCTCAGGTTCAGTACCCGCAGATTTGCGGCGATCTTCCCGGTTTTCCGCGTCGTCTTGAGTGTCGCCTCCCCAGGGACTCTTCCCCTTTCATTTATTTCTGGAGATTCAAGACATGGCAGCAGGTACCGTCAAGTGGTTCAACGATTCCAAGGGCTTCGGCTTCATTACCCCCGACGGCGGCGGTAACGATCTTTTCGCCCATTTTTCCGCCATCCAGTCCCAGGGCTTCAAGACCCTGGCGGAAGGCCAGCGCGTGACCTTCGACGTCACCACCGGCCCCAAGGGGCAGCAGGCGAGCAACATCCGCGTCGCCTAAGCGTTGCATCCCGGGGGTCGGCCCAGCCGGCGCCCTGCCCCGACGGACGAGACCCGGCTTTCGCCGGGTTTTCTTTTGCCGTGTCCCCGGAGGTGCCGTAATGGCCAAGGAAGAACTCATTGAAATGCAGGGCGTCGTCATTGAAGTGATGCCCGATTCCCGTTTCCTCGTGACCCTCGACAACGGTCACAAACTCATCGCCTATTCCGCGGGAAAGATGCGCAAGCACCACATCCGTATCCTGGCCGGGGACAAAGTGTCGTTGGAACTCTCGCCCTACGACCTCTCCAAGGGCCGTATCACCTTCCGACATCTGGAAGGTCGGCCGGCTCCCGTGGCCCGCGCGCAGCATCGCCGCTAGAGCAGTTCCTCCGGCGTGTTCAGATTACGGAATGCGCCGGGTTCGCCGAATTCGACCAGGATTTGGCGACGGGCGGTCTGCCAGTCGATGACCCGGCGCCCGCCGGAAGTCAAATAATCGGCCAGGGGAGTGACGAGTTCCCGGCGACAGAGGCAGAACGCAGCGTGGGTACGGCCTTCGGCGGTCGCGACGGCGAGGTCGGCGTCGGAGTCGACCAGCGCTCGATGCAGGCGCGCCACCAGATCTTCCGGGAAATACGGCGAATCGCAGGGCACCGTGACGACGAAGGCCGTGGCCGCCGCGGTCATGGCAGCGTGTAGACCGGCCAGCGGACCGGCGAAGTCGGGAATGGCATCGGCGACAACCGGATAACCGAATGCCGCGTAGGCATCCCGGTTGCGGTTGGCGTTGATGAAGAGCGTGTCCACCTGCGCCGCCAGACGTTCCGCCACCTGCCGCGCCAGGGGACGGCCGCCAAAGTTCAGCAATCCCTTGTCGGCACCGCCCATGCGCCTGCCCAGGCCCCCCGCGAGGACGACACCCGTGACCCCGGCAATCCGCATCAATACACCTGTGTCCGCCAATCGGGGTCGAGACAGCGGGCGACGAAGGCGGTCGCACCGGCGGAACCGCTGCACTGGGCGATCAACGCCTCCTGCGGGGCTATCCAGGAG